>CAZNWX010000043.1:10040-11887 GCA_964576415.1 uncultured Magnetovibrio sp.
CGGCAAATGACAACAGTTCGGTCGGGGTCTTGGATTTCAGGTCTTTCAAATTCATGTTCAGGTTCCGGATCGGTCGGGCAAGGAGGAGGCGTGTGGGGCTTACAGAAAGCTGCGGTCAAACCCTTGCGGATCGGCACCGGGCGCGGGGCCCGAAGAAGATTTGATCTTTCCGTAGATTTCGATGATTGCCGGAAGTAATGAAGCTGATCCCGACGAAGAGGGCCCACCATTACCGAAACGGCCCAACCGTGTCAATTGGAACTTTCATGATAGAACTGGGGCTTCAGAGGGGCTGAACAATAACCATGATGATAATCACAATCATCAAGATGGTGGGCACCTCGTTGGCAATCCGATAGAATTTCTGCGGCCGCGTGTTTCGGTCAGCCTCGAAATCCTTGCGCCATTTAGCCATCTCGCCGTGCGCAATTGACATGAACACTACGCAGACCAGCTTAATGATCATCCAGGGTTGCGACCACAGCACGTCGCCGCTGACCGCCAGCATAGTCAACCCAAAAACCCACGACGAAATCATCGCCGGATTGATGATCAGGCGAAGCAGGCGTCGCTCCATTACCTTCAGGGTTTCCGATAGTTCCGACCCCAGTTCTGCGTCGCAATGATAGACAAACAATCGGGGCAGGTAGAGCATGCCGGCCATCCAGGCCATCACGCTGATCATGTGCAGCGCCTTTACCCACAGATACAACTCGCCTGATAACTCGATCATCGCGCCGCCTCGGCCGCTGACCGCGAACATGGACACTTGCCGAAACTGGCCGGACACAGGCGTGCGCCACCGGCACCACCAAAGGGATTGGGGCCCCCGTCCTCGCGGACCCGACTAACCGTTTCCGCCAGGCCGCCGATGAAGGCGGGATGAGTGCCGACAGCCGGCACGCGGACATAGGCAGACAGGCCCAGGTCATCCGCCAACTCTCGATACTCGATATCCAATTCCACGAGGGTCTCCGAGTGCTCGGAAACAAACGCAATGGGAACGATAATTACGCCCGTTCCGTCCTTGGCGGCCCGGGCCAATTCGTCCTCTGTGGAAGGTCCGATCCATTCCAGGGGCCCGACGCGGCTTTGATAGCAGACCATCCAGTCGTCATGGCCACCCATAGCGGACACCACGGCAGCGGCCGTTTGCTCCACCTGCCATTGATACGGATCGCCGCCATCGACCACCTTGCGCGGCAGCCCATGGGCGGAAAACAAGACCCGCACTCCGTTCGGCACATCGGCCACTGCCTGGCCAACCAGATCCGCCTGCGCCGCGATCCAGCCCTTGTCCGTCGGATAACAGCAGGCCGCGCAGGTAGGCGCCGACAGGCCGGCCTTTGTCGCGGCTCGGCGCCAATCCTTTAACGATGATCCGACGGTCGTGGTTGAAAACTGTGGATACAGCGGCAGCAAAACGATTTCGTCGGGCGCATACGCTTGCACCGCCGCGGCAACAGCATCGGCCATGGGATGCCAGTAGCGCATACAGACGAAAACCTTAACCGTATCGTCACCACCAGAGAGCTCTTCGGCCAAGGCATCGGACTGAGCCTGAGTGAACTCCAGGAGCGGCGATTTGCCCCCCAAGTGACCATAAATCTCCTGCGCGGGCGGTGCCCGCCGACGCGAGATCAGGCGCGCCAGAAGCCAGCGGAGTGGCTGTGGTATCCCAATGATGGCCGGATCATGGAACAGATTGAACAGAAACGGCTGCACGGCCTCAGGTGAGTCCGGACCACCAAGATTGAATACCACTACCGCCAACCTGGCCATAGCGCGCCGCCCGCCTAAGCCACGCCACGGATAATGTCAACGACGCTACCCACATGTTCGGGTGG
>CAZNWX010000044.1:0-11867 GCA_964576415.1 uncultured Magnetovibrio sp.
GCGGTCGCGGCCTACGACGATTTGTTGGCCGGCCTCAATGCCCTATTCGACGCTGACCGGCGCGGCACGGATGTTCGACCGGCCTTGATTATAGTAGCGGCGCGCGCCACGCATTTTGCGCGTCTCCGGGCCATCGAAGGCGCTGAAAGCCTTGCTCATGCTGCCCGCGAGCGCGCCCGCACGGCAGGTCTTTCACCCCGTGACGACGCGGCCCCTAACACCAGGGGTTCAATACCGCCCAAGTAAGGCCCCGGCGCGGGCATGACGTCCCATTCTTGCCTGCAAAATCATCATACTTCAGCCCCTTGCCCCGAAGCCGAGGATGGATGACCATAACGTCGACTAACCGCCGCGCCCGGCGATAACAGGTAGAGTCCCGAGGAGACCGAAATGAGCAGCCAAGACCTTCCACAACCCGATTACGCCTACAACCTCGAGATCATTGGCCACACGGATCAAGGCGGCCGGCCCGACGGGGTGCAACTCATGGTCAACAAGGGTTTCGCCATCACTGGTCACATGTTCTCAGACGGGTTCTCCGTGATAGACGTGCGCGATCCGCGCAATCCCAAACCGGTGCACTACGAACCGGCCGCGCCCAATACATGGAATATCCACCTGCAGACCCACGAAGACCTGATGTTGGTGATCAACGCGAAGAATATGTTCGCGGCGGAAGAATTCCAGGACGAGGCCGAATATTATTCGGGCCAGATCGGCGAGAAGGTCGGCACGGCGGATGCGTCGCGGGAACGCAACTGGAAGGCCGGCATGAGCGTCTATGACATCACCAATCCCGCCGAACCCCGCGAGATTGCCTTCATGCCTGTGGAGGGCGGTGGCATCCACAGGCTCTGGTACACGGGTGGCACTTGGGCCTATGCGTCCGTTTTGTTGGACGGGTTCACCGACTACATATTTATGACTATCGATATTTCCGACCCGACCAATCCCATGGAGGCGGGGCGCTACTGGCTGCCGGGCATGAATGCGGCGGCTGGCGAGACGCCCGATGATCCCAGCATGCGGGGCGGCCTGCATCACGCCATTATCCACGGCGACACGGCCTACGGTGCCTGGCGGGATGCAGGCATGGTGGTCATGGACATTGCCGACCGTACAAACCCCAATCTGATCTGCCACAAGAACTGGTCGCCACCCTATGGTGGCGGCACGCACAACTGCCTGCCGCTGCCGGACCGGGACCTGTTGATCGTGTTGGACGAGGCGGTGCTGGACCATGCCGCCGACGGCACCAAGTACATCTGGATTTTTGATAACCGAGAGCCGACAAACCCCATCTCCATCGCCACCTTCCCGACGCCTGACGAAGCCGATTACGTTGCCAAGGGTGGGCACTTCGGTCCGCATAACCTCTATGAGAACCGGCCGGACGGGCTGGTCAGCGATCAGATAATTTTTTCGACCTACCAGAACGCCGGGGTGCGGGTGCACGATATCTCGAACGCCCATCAGCCGATGGAGATCGCGGCTTTCGTCCCGCCGGAGCCGGCGCAACTGGCGGACAAGCGGCCGAACCGCAACAAGGTGATCCAATCGTGTGACGTTTGGGTCGGCACCGACGGGATTGTATATTCCAACGATTTCAACGGTGGTTTATATATCCTGGAGTACAAGGGATAGGCTAGAGCCAAGAGGCGACAGATGAAGGGCATTACCTTCACCGGCAACCGTACGCTGGATATCATGAATTTCGCCGACCCGACGCCGGGTCCGCACGACGTGGTCCTGGAGATCAAGGCGTCAGGCATGTGCGGAACGGATCTTGGCGCCTACCGAAGCCCAACGGGTCAGATTGGGGTCGGAACCACGGAGGTTGAAGGCCCGGTAATCGCCGGGCACGAACCCTGCGGCGTAATCATCGCCGTTGGCTCCGCGATCAGCGACACCGAGGCCAAAATCGGCGATCGGGTCATGGATCATCACTATGACGGCTGCGGCCTTTGCCGGCACTGTCAGACCGGCTGGACACAGATGTGCCTGGATGGGGCCGTTGCCTACGGCTACGGCGGCCACGGCGCGCACGCCAAGCATATGCGCGTCGCGGCTCATTCGTTGGTTCCACTGCCCGAAGAACTGTCATTCCCCGCCGGCGCAGCGGTTGCCTGCGGCACCGGCACGGCCTTTGGTGCCCTAAAACGGATCGACCTCAAGGAAGATGAAACGGTGGCAGTATTCGGCCAGGGGCCCGTCGGCTTGTCGACGACGTTGCTGGCAGCGGAAATGGGCGCGCGAGTGATTGCCGTAGAGGTATCTCCCGAACGCCGGCAACTAGCGTCGGATTGGGGCGCGAACGTCATCATCGACCCGAGCGCCGATGACCCGGTAGCGGCCATAATGGCGCTGACAGACGGCCAGGGTGCCGACAAGACGGTCGACTGTACGTCATCCGTCGACGCCCGCCGCGCCGCTGTCCAATCGACACGGGTTTGGGGAACGGCCTGCATGGTGGGCATCGGCGGCGACCTACAGGTCGAAGTCCGGTCTGACCTGATCCATCGCCAATTAAACGTGGTTGGTCATTGGACGTTTTCAAAGACAGTACAGGCCGATTGCGCCCAGTTTATTGCCGACCGGAAGATTGTCCTAGATAATATGTTTACTCATCAGTGGCGCATCAATGACGCTCAGGAAGCCTACGCCTTGTTCGACCAAGCCAAGACGGGTAAAGGTGTTTTCGTCTCGTTCGATTGATGGCGATTAATTTGCGTTGTCGGGAAACCTGGATTTGAATGAAACTAGGGAAGATCGCTTACCAATTACGCCGTGTCGGATGATGGTACAGGCATCCATCACTAGTCCGCTTTGAGGATTTCATCTTGTCCCCCATCGACAAACACCACAGCAGCACCCAACAGAATGATTTCGACACCATCATCATCGGCGCCGGGTTCGCCGGCATGTACATGCTACACAAGCTGCGCAGCCAAGGTCTTCGTGTCCGCGTCTATGAACGCGGTGACGACGTCGGCGGCACCTGGTACTGGAACCGATATCCCGGTGCGCGCTGCGACTTGGAAAGCATGGATTATTCCTATTCCTTCGACGACGACCTACAACAGGACTGGGATTGGCGGGAGAAATACGGCACACAACCCGAATTGCTGAAGTACGCACGTCACGTGGCCGACAGGTTCAAACTCCGCTCCGACATCGTTTTCGAAACCAAAATCACGAGTGCGCGCTACAACAAAGAAGCGCAAGCGTGGACCGTCACGACAGATCAGGACGACACGGCATCGGCCGCACATTTGATCCTCGCCACGGGCAACTTATCTACACCGCAATTGCCAAAGATCAATGGGGTCGAGAGCTTCGCCGGGCGACGGCTGCACACGGGCGCGTGGCCGCATGAGCCGATCAGTTTCAAGGGTCGCCGGGTCGGGGTCATCGGCACAGGCTCGTCGGCTATTCAGGCGATCCCCATGATCGCCGAACAGGCCGAGCATTTGACCGTCTTCCAACGCACCGCGAACTTCTCCATTCCAGCCCGCCACGGCACACTCAGCGCCGATGACAGCACGGCTTACAAGGCACGCTACGCCGATTACCGTGCGACGGCCAAGGAGACACCCTTCGGGATCGCCAAGTACGAAACCCCAACGCGGTCATGTTGGGACGTGGAAGACGCCGAACGTCAGAAGATTTACGAAGAGGCCTGGGCCGAAGGCGGACAAGCAATGTTGTTTGCCTTCACAGATCTGCTGATCGACCCCAAGGCGAACGAGACTGCCGCCGAATTCGTACGCGAACGCATCCGAGAGACCGTCAAGGACCCCGCAGTCGCCGAACTCCTATGCCCAAAGGATCACCCCATAGGCACCAAGCGACTTTGCTTGGACAGCTCCTACTATGAGACCTATAACCGCGGCAACGTTCGCCTAGTCGGCGTCAAAAACACCCCGATCAGCCATATCGAGGCGGACGCCGTCGTGGTCGGTGACGACAGATACGAGATCGATGACCTGGTTCTGGCCACCGGTTATGACGCCATGACCGGCGTGGCACGCGACATGGACATAGTTGGGGAAGAGGGAATGGGCCTTGCGGACCTCTGGGCCGGCGGGCCGCAAACCTATCTTGGTCTCATGGTCGCCAATTTCCCTAACATGTACATGATTACCGGCCCGCAAAGCCCGGGCGTCAAAAGCCAGATGATCCTCTCGATAGAACATCATGTGGAACTGATCGCCGCGATCATCGAGAAAGCGCGCACCCATGGAAACGCCGCTGTCCGCGTTGAGCAAGATGCCCAAGACGGATGGGTCGAACATAACAACGCAGTCGCCAATGCCACGCTCTATACGGAGGCGGCGTCATGGTACATGGGCTCAAACATTCCAGGCAAGGCGCAAGTATTCATGCCCTACGTGGGCGGCGTCAAACGCTACCGCGCCTATTGCGACGAAGTGATGAATGACGGATGGCGGGGGCTCAAGTTTTCGGCTTAAGCCCCAAGGCACTCGACCTCAGATATCACAGATAAAGGACGGTTCTCGGTTATGGCTCTGGATCCACAATGTCGCGCCATGCTCGATGTGGTCGCGGAAAACGGCTCGCCCTTCGACGACGAAGACCCAGCTAAGGCCCGGGAGATGATGGCGGCAACGACGCGGCCGGTTCCAGATCCGGACGAACGCTTTGCCGACGTCCATGACAACCTTCTGACGGGCCCAGTAGGCGACATGGCCTATAGGTACTACCGGCCCAACGACACCCCCGAGACCCTGGCGCCATGTATTATCTATTATCACGGTGGCGGCATGGTTTTCGGGACCATCGACAGCCATGATCCCATCTGTCGCGCCATCGCCGTGGCGGCGGATTGCGTGGTCATTTCCATCGACTACCGACTGGCGCCTGAAGACAAATTCCCCTCTGCCGTAGACGATGCCTGGGCAGCGTATACGGAAATCCGGACCCACGCCGATGACTTCGGTGTTGACCCCAACCGTATCGCCGTTGGCGGCGACAGCGCCGGCGGCAACCTTGCCGCTGTCGTTCCTTTGTTGGCGAAAGAGAAGGGGGTTCCTCAGCCCTGCCTGCAATGGTTAGTATTCCCGGTTACGGATTGGGCCGATACGAACAACGCCCCAGCGGGCGGCACTATCGAGCGGTTCGCGGAAGGCTACCTGCTGACACGAAAGGGGATTGCCTGGATCCAAAGGGAGTACCTCAACTCGGACGCGGATCGGACCGATTGGCGGTCCTCGCCATTGCATTATGAAGAGCTGTCAGATCTCGCACCGGCCTTAATCCAGACCGCTGGCTTCGACCCGCTGAAGGACGAGGCTGACGCCTATGCGGCACGACTGACCGAGGCGGGCGTGGAAGTCGAATTGATCGACTATCCGGGTATGATCCACGGGTTCATGCGGGCCATCGGCGTTGTCGACGTAGCCCAGTTGGCGATTGATGAGGCGGCGGTGGTATTCAGGAAGGCGTTCGGTTCTGCTTGATTCTTAGCCATGCAGCAGAGGTGAAGATCTCTATGTCCGTTCAAAATACCGTTCGGCCAGTCGGCTGACGGACGCATGGAGAATAAGCGTAAAGACGGCAAGCACGATAAGGGCTGCGAACATCAAATCCGTCTTTGCCCGGCCGTTCGCGAGCAGCATCAGATATCCGAGCCCCTTTGAGGCACCGACCCATTCACCGATAATCGCGCCGATGGGTGCGTAGACGGCGGCGAGCCGCAAACCGGAGGCAAAGCCCGACAGCGCAGCAGGGATACGGATATGCCACATGACCCGCCAACCCTTGACGCCCATGACCCGGGCCAACCCGAGCCATTCCGGATTGGTCCGCATGAGCGCATCGAAGAACGAGGACGTGACTGGGAAATAGATTATAATCAGCGCCATGGCGATCTTTGAGCCAAGCCCGTAACCCAGCCACAAGGTCAGTATCGGCGCGAGCGCAAAGACCGGGATCGCCTGGGAAAACACCAGCATCGGCCGGACCAGCGCCCGGGCGATCGGCGACGCAGCAAGCCCAATGGCCGACAGCCCGCCCAATACAGCACCAAGAACCAACCCGACAAGGACTTCCGTTATCGTGTAAAGCGCATGCTCAATCAGGAGCGTGCGGCTTTCCCAGATCGTCTCGGCCACCAACGCAGGGCCTGGCAGAATGAACTTGGGCCAACCGGTCAACATCACGAGCGCCTGCCAGATCGCAACGAGCAGGACCGCTGACGCCAGCCCGGCAAACCAGTTCTTCATGTAGACGATTCTCCGGCTACTGGGAACCCAGCCCATGCGGCATCGAAAAATACCCGTTCCAGCCGGACCGCTTTACAAAAAACGGCTTCCACCTTGGTACGCGCACCATCATCCAGATCTTGCCAGACCTGATCGAGTTGGTCGCGGAGATAGGCGACAACCCCCTCGAATTCGTCCCCGCAGTGCAGGCGAATCCATTCCTCAAACCAAAACGGCAAATCATCGGCGCGATCAGCAAATGGGGTCGCCCATTCTAGGTAGACCCATTCGGCAACGCACAAAACAGCCAACATGCATTCGTATTTCTGGGACTGACGCGCGTCGCTCATCAATCGTTGAAACTCAAGGGTTTCGGGCTGTGGCGCGGCCCCCGACGAACAATCGAGCGCCTCAAAACTCCGCAAGAAGTAAGTGTTCTCGGGCCCCGTGATCAGTGCCAGGAACTGCGCCGCCGGCATGCTGTCCGCAAGGCTGGGCGCATGGGCGATTGCGGATGCGAGGAGCCGGACAAACTCGTCGATGAACAGGTAGTCCTGCTGCAGATATCCCTGCATTTTCCGGGTATCCAGGGTGCCTGTCGCAAGTGTGTCGGTGAACGCATGGCGGGTCGCAGCGATCCAGTCTTCGCCGGACAGGTCTCTCAGATGCTCGCTTGCACGCACGCGTCATCCTCCCTCAATCGGGCCAATAGCCCTGCCTGCACCCGTAAGACTTCGTCAGCGTCAAAGCGGCGCGGTACCGCGCCAGCGGGCGGCACCACGTCCTCAATTCCATTCGCCGTCATCACTTTGATGACATGGCCGATCCGTGCGGCCTCAGCCGGATCGTGGGTGACCAGCAAAACCGTGCGTCCGACTAGCACCTCGACGGCCAGTTCCTGCATCTGAGCACGGGTCCTTGCGTCCAAGGCGGAGAAGGGTTCATCCAGCAAAACGATCGGCCGGTCCTCCATCAGGGTCCGTGCCAGCGCGACCCGCTGACGCTGACCACCAGAGAGCTGCCCGGGTTTGCTCTCCGATTTTTCCGACAGTTCGACGCGGTTGAGCACCTCGGCCACACGATCGTCGTCGCGCGTCTCGCCGCGTAATGTCGCGCCCAGACAAACGTTCTGCGACACGCTGAGCCAGGGCAGCAGAAGATCACTTTGCGCCATCATGGCGACACGCCCATCCAGCTGTCCGTCGCTGGCGCCAAGCTCACCAAAGAAGGTCACCTCGTCGCCAAGACCAGCAAACAATTTTAAGATGGTTGACTTGCCAACGCCGCTTGAGCCAAGCAGGCACGTCCATTGCCCGGCCGCAATCCCAAGTTCGATGGGGTCGAACACAGGCGTCGCGCCGAAGGCTGCGCTGCCGTGACAATAGAGCGACGGAGCTGCGCTCACGGGCGCATCCCCATGTCCCAAAATCTAATCTCCAAACGGGTCGCCATATCGAAGTGTTGGCAAAGACTTGCCCAACTGGGGCTTTCCGTGGGGTTCGGGCCAAGCCGATCGGCGACGGCTTGGTCGATCAACGCACCGACCTCGGCGCACACCGACTGATAGTCATCGCCACTATAAGTATCGATCCAATCCTCATAAGGCGTAGCCCCATGGGTCTCTTTCAACGTCCGGCCAATTTCCCCGTAACCAAACACACAAGGTGCCAGGGCGGCCATCAAGTCTAGGAAGTCACCCGAATAACCAGCCTCTAGGACATAACGGGTATAAGCTAGGTTTTCTGGTCGCTCCTCGGCGGCGAACAATTCCGATTCGGAAATACCCGCATCGGCGCAGACCTTGATATGGAGCGCGATTTCCTCGTTGATCAAAGCGTTCACCGTCGCGGCGCAGAGCCGCATTTCCTCCACGGTCCCGGCCTTGGTGATTGCCAGCGCCCAGGCCCGGGAAAAGTGGAAAAGGAAAACGTAGTCCTGCGTCAGGTAATGCACAAAGGCAGCCTTCGGCAGGCTGCCGTCCGCGACCCCCCTGACAAACGCGTGATCGGTGTAGGCGTGCCAGTTGTCACCGGCCGCCTCGCGCCAGAGCTCGAAGGTCTCTCCATAACTCATTGCGCGCCCAAATCAACCGCCAGTTTCGAGACCGGTCGGATACCCCTGACCAGTTTCGCATCCGATAAAAATTTCTCGAACCGGGCATAACGACCTTCGTCCAAGGCCTCCGGACGGAGCGCAAGGCGCGGTAGGGTATCGCTCCAAGCCATCTCGTTTAGCTGGTCGCGCAGTTCCTTAGAAGTAGAGGAGAAAACTTTCCAGCTCTCTTCGGGGTGGTTGACAATGTATTGCGTGGCCAACTCGGTAGCGCGCAAGAAGCGGCGGATCTTGCCCTTGTCCATGAGCTTCGTGTTGGCGATATAGATCAACTCGTCATAGTTTGGCACGCCTTCCTCTTCGACGTAGAAGCACCGTCCCGGAACCTTCTCGATTTCCATCTGATTTAGCTCGAAATTGCGATAGGCGCCGAGCACCGCGTCGACCTGCTTTGACATCAAAGATGGCGACAATGACCAATTCACGTTGACCAATTCAATATCGCTCATTTTCAGACCGTGCTTACCCAGAATGGCTGTTAACAAGGCTTCTTCGACCCCGGCCACAGAAAAGCCGACCTTTTTCCCTTTGAGATCGGAGATTTTTTTGATTGGTCCGTCCTTGAGCACCAAAAGGCAGTTCAGCGGTGTCGACACTAAGGTCCCAACACGGATGAGCGGCAGGCCCTCGGCTACTTGAAGATGGATTTGCGGCTGATAGGAAATCGCCAGATCGCCCTTGCCGGCGGCGATGAGTTTAGGCGGATCGGAGGGGTCCGCCGGCGCGATCACCTCCACCTGGAGGCCTTGGTCTGCGAAGAAACCTTTTTCGCGAGCGACGATGATCGGTGCGTGGTCTGGATTGACAAACCAGTCGAGTAGGAGAGTCATCTTGTCCGCCGCAAAAACCGGCGTCGTCAGCAAAAAGCTCAATAGAAATATCACGTGGCGTTTCATTGGGTTCTCCCCTTCTATTTGTTTTTACCGGGGCCCAAGCAGTCGCATGTTTCCCTAATGAAATCGGCCGCATTCTTATTCGGACTTTTGGCATGAAACAAGAATTTATCAAAGAATACTGCCAAAAATTAGCCATTGTGCTCTACGGATGCTCCCATATCCGTATAGGGGAGCGGTGGCCGTTCGCCGGGTTTCTGGTGGACGACTAGCGCCTCGGAAGGTCCATTAGATCTTCTCGCGCATTTTGTTGTATGGATGCTCCAGCCCATAACCGTGTACGGCACGGTAGCCGTCGTGGCATTTGCCCATGTACTGGAGCACCATCCAGACAATGACGTACATTGCCATCAGGATGAAGATGCCGATGGCCAGGTTTGGGATTGGGAATTGCATGAGCCCTGAACCGACGGCGCCCATGGCGCAAAAACAGGCCACATAGCCGGCAGTCTTGTGGTAGGCCTCAAAGAGACGGCGGCGAGTGGTGAAGTTGTAGTGATCCCCCCAATAGGTCTCTGGCTTGCCGTGTGTCGCGGTGTAGTAGTACTTGCCGCCGTGACGGCCGCGGAACCAGCTTGAGGCCATCTGCAACACGCCCAAAACTAACGTCGCCGTGCCGAAATAGGCGTGCAGCGAGCCACTGAATCCCTGGCTCACTGTGTAGGCGATGCCGCCGGCGAAGATCGACAGGATCACCGCCACGTAAAGGCCGTATTTATGCACTGAAAACCACCACCAAAGCGGATTAAACATACCGATCTTAGTCTGAATGCCCTTTTCCGTTGGTTCGGGCTTGCCGAAACGGATGACGATGATGCAGATGGGCACCAGTACGAGCCAAATGAAAACCATCAGATAGGCGTGGTTATCCCAGTGAATGGGAACCGTCTCGCTGAGAAAATCAAGATAAACCTCTGTAGGAATGTCGACCTTGCCAAATTCCATGCCTACACGTCCTGCCTTGTCGTTATGTTTTCGCCTCGGCGGGGTGTTCACCGCCAGAGTCACGATGCGAATCGTATACCACGACCATGGGCGATGACACGGATTATCGACAATTTTTCGTATTCGTGCGAAATTATCGTCGAGGTTGCGTTGATCGGCGAGGCGGCAAGCCTCCCTTTTTCAGACAACGTTAGCCCACACGATAATCAAGGGAAGCAGCGCCATGTCCATGCCCGAGACCGTTACCACCAGTCCCCATTTTCCAATCCCCGACAGCCAGAAAGCTTGGGTCTTGGGGGACGTCGGCGAACTGATCCACACGGAAAAGCCAATTCCAGTGCCTGACAAGGCGGAGGTCTTGGTCCGAATCGACGCCATCGCGGTCTGCGGCACGGACATTGAGGTCATCTACCATGGCCCCCCAGCGCTCATTTACGGCGGTGGACCACACAACAAAAATTGGACGCCGGGCCATGAATATATGGGCACCGTCGTAGCATTGGGCCCGGGGGTCGACGAATACGCCATCGGTGACCGAATCACGGTGGAAATTCACGCCGGTTGCGGGCGCTGTAAACGCTGCCGAGAAGGTATGTACACGTCGTGTCACAACTATGGCAAAAACTACCAAGGCAACGACAAGGGCCACCGAGCCAACGGTTTCACTACGGACGGCGGTTTCTGCGAATACGCCATTAACAACATCAACACCATGGTGAAAATTTCGAACGACATGAGTGACGAAGAGGCGACCTTGGTGGTTACGGCTGGGACTTCCATGTACGGCTACACGGAGCTCGGTGGCCTGGTCGCCGGCGACAGCGTAGTTGTAACGGGGCCGGGACCAATCGGGCTTTTAGGCGTTGCAGTGGCGAAGGCCTTGGGCGCATCGCCCGTCATCCTCTCCGGGACCCGCGACAATCGTCTCAAGATCGGCACCAAGCTGGGCGCTGATCATGTGATTAATGTGCGTAATGAAGAAGACGTCGTCGCGAAGGTGAAGGAACTAACGAACGGCATTGGCGCAGATTTCGTGCTGGAATGCTCCGGCGCACCGAACGCACTGAACGAAGCCGGCTACATGGTTAACAGGGGTGGCAAGATTTGCTTAGCGGCGTTCCCGTCCGAACAGGTGCCTGTCGATGTGATGAACATCGTCGCCAACAATATCTATCTATACGGCATCCGGGGCGAGGGACAGTCAGGCACCAAACGGGCCGCCGCCTTAATGGAGATGAAACGCTTCGACGCGACGCTGATCCACACCCACACGTTTCATATGGACGACTTACCCGAAGCCATTCGCTACGCTAAAGATCGGATCGAGGACGCCATCAAGGTGGTGGTCAAAAATGACGCGTCAATCGCGAAACAAGCCGCCGCGGAATAAGCGGGAGGTTTACTCGGGACGCCGCGAGTTGGTCGCGTCCCACACCTCCCGATTGACAGGAAACTGCGGCAGCCTACCGGCTAGCGCTGCTGTAATCTGATCACAAGCAGAATGGGCAAGACGATTTGTCGCCTCTGTCGTGACCCCGGCCGTATGCGGGGTCATGACCGTGTTTGGGTGCGCCAATAGCCGATGGCCATCGGGCAGAGGCTCTGGCGAAACCACGTCCAGACCCGCCGCCGCCACATGACCACTGTCCAGAGCGTCAGCCAAGGCATCGAGATTCAAAAGCGCACCACGCGC
>CAZNWX010000045.1:0-10759 GCA_964576415.1 uncultured Magnetovibrio sp.
GGCCGCGTCATTGTTGACCGTACCCTGTTGCTGACCGCCGCCCATGCCGAACATCTTGCCAAGAACGCCACCGCCGGATTTTTGATTGGTGTTCTCGTTGGCGGCACCGCCCTTTACGGGCTCGCCCTTCGTCTGCACGCCGGAAATAAGACTGCGCTGCACTTTCACCTTCACGTCCTTGGCGATCTCGACGGTGACCTCGTGTTCGTTATCCACCTTGGTGACCTTGCCGGTGATCCCGCCACCGGTGATCACCGTATCGCCGCGCCGGATATTGACCAGCATCTCCTTGTGATCTTTCATCTTCTTCTGTTGTGGGCGAATCAGAAGGAAGTAGAAGACAACGAAGATAAGGACCAGGGGCAGCATGGCCTCCAGGCCGCTGCCACCACCACCGGCTCCCTGTGCGTAGGCTGATGAAATGAACATCTAGAACTCCTTAATTCCGGCACGCCGATGCCATCTTCAGAGGTTTCGGCGCACCGTGAGAAAACCTGCGGGACTATACCGGCCCCTGTCCGACTTGCAAACGCTTAGGCCCGCGCAAGATTGTCCCTTCGATGGCTAATATTGGAAGCAATTGCGCGCTTCACACACCCCTCCCCCGTTTGGGTGAGACCATTAATGACGCGCGGATTTTTTGAAGGGATGGAACATTGGTCCGTTGAGGGGTGAGATCACCCCCGACATTTCTGAGAGTACGACAGAGTTGAATTAAGCGGCGGCCCGCCTGGCGTCCTCCAGGATCATCTGGGCGCATTTCTCGCCGATCATGATCGCCGGCGCGTTGGTGTTGCCCGACACCACCGTCGGCATGATCGAGCAATCGGCAACGCGCACACCTTGAACGCCGTGCACACGCAACCTGGCATCAACCACCGCTCTCGGATCGCTGCCCATACGGCACGTCGAGGTGGGATGGAAGATGGTGTTGCCCTTGTTGCGGGCATATTCCAACAGGGCCTCATCCGTGACTTGGTCGCTGCCAGGTTCGTGCTCTTTCATCACATACATGGCGAAGGCTGGCTGTTCAGTGATCCGCCGCACCATGCGTAACCCTTCAATCATGATCCGCCGGTCATAGTCCGTGTCCAGGTAGTTCGGGGTAATCGTCGGATACGCGAAGGGGTCGGCGGAATTGATCATGATGTAGCCACGACGTTCGGGCCGGAGTTGGCATACCGAGATGGTCACACCGGGAAACGGATGCAGGCTGCCACCAAGGGAGGTCGCGCTGAATGGAATGAAGTGAACCTGGGCATCGGGGGTCGCAGATTCTGGCAGTACCCTGGTGAATACGCCCACATGGCCCGCGCTGAAGGTCATGGGACCGCGCCGGAACAGGGCATACTGAAGGCCTACCCAGGCGCGCCGGACCAGATTGTTGACGTCGTCGTTGACGCTGATGGCCCGGTTCAATTCGATAACAGCGCGGGCCTGATAGTGATCCTGCAGATCGGCGCCCACGCCGGGGCTGTCATGAACCACATCGATGCCGTGCGCCTTCAAGTGATCTGCTGGTCCGACGCCTGATAGCTGAAGCAACTGCGGTGAATTGACGGCGCCGCCGGAGAGGATGACCTCGCCGCTGACCTTAGCCACCTTTTCCATGCCATGCTGGCGGTATCGGACCCCGGTGACGCGCGACCCCTCAAACTCCAGGTTCATAACCTGGGCGTCGACCTCGATGACAAGGTTGGCGCGGCCACGGACCGGTTTCAGGTATCCCACTGCGGACGAACACCGACGCCCTTTGACCGACGTCGTCTGGAAGCTCCCGACGCCCTCCTGTGTCGCGCCATTGAAATCATCGTTGCGCGGGATACCTGCCTCGACCGCAGCGTCGATGAAGGCATCGCAAATCTCGCGCTTGTCACGAATATTCGAGACCTGCAAGGGCCCACTGGATCCGTGAAAATCGTTGGCGCCGTTCTCTTGGTTCTCCGCCTTCTTAAAGAACGGCAGAACTTCCTCGTAGCTCCAGCCCTCGTTTCCGAGCTGGCGCCAGTGGTCATAGTCCTCCTTCTGGCCGCGAATGTAGACCAGGCCATTTATGGCGCTTGATCCGCCCAGGACCTTGCCGCGTGGCCAAAGAATAGACCGACCGTTGAGGCCCTTGTCCGGCTCCGTGTTGAACCCCCACGACAGGGGCGACGTCATATTCTTGTAGTAGCCGATGGGAATATGGATCCAAATGTTGCGGTCTTTTGGCCCTGCCTCCAAAAGAAGCACACGGTTATTCGGGTCGGCGGAAAGGCGGTTCGCCACTGGACAACCGGCAGAGCCGGCGCCAACGACGACGTAGTCAAAGGTCTGGTTCATGGTCTTCGTCCTGGGTCGGTGGGTGCTTAAATAAGTTCGTCGCCACGGTCGTCAGTCTCGCCGAAACGCTTGAGTACCGCCGGTTTAGTACCTTCGTATATTTTTGGCAGGCCTTCGGCGATCTTCTTGTTCTCGCGCTCGAATAGGCTGTCGCCGTTTATGTCGCTCTCGACGATGAACGGCCCGAAGTTCTCCACCTCAAGCACCCACATGGCCTGGGCAATCCCCAAATCGTCCAGCCAATGCACATCGCGGACCTTTGTCACGCCGCGCCCTAATAGCGCACCAGTGCCGTAACCGACCGTCGTCAAGTACACCGAGCCGTTCGGCACAAAGGTTTTGCGGTAGTCTTCCGGGCTCATCCCACCCTTGCCCAGGATGAGCTTCGCGCCGGAAATCCGCAACCAGTCCGCCATCCATTTGGTGAAACGAAAGGATGCCGTGGCACTGACAGCGCTCAAGTCATAAGTGCCGTCTTCGCGGGGCGCTGCGGCCGGTGAACAGTGAAAGTTGGCCGCGCTCTCACCCGGTAGATCCAAGGGTAGCTCCGCGCCGTCCTCCAACACCTTCATGTAGACCCCTTCGCGGCCCGTGTAGACCACGCCGTTCAGATAGACGACGTTGCCAAGCTCTAGCTTCGCCAAGTCCTCGGGCGCCGGGTTGGTGCTTAGGCTGACTTTCTTGAGGGTTCCGTAGCGGGCCATGTGACCGTCTCCCGGCGTTGATAAGGAGTGTACCATTCAGGGTCGGTCCGGTATTCGACCGAACCGCCCGCATAGACGCGCGCGCAGGCGCGCCGGGACGACAGACAGAAGGCATGTACGCTCATCTGCATAGCGCCCGTATGGCAGTAGCCGACTTCGATATGAGTATCGATGACCATGGACTTGCCGACGAATCCCATGGCGCCCATACCGATGTTGTTGCCCAGTTCCGTGAGCTCCATTTCTAACTCGGCGATCTTCGGATCCGGGTTGCGGTCACCGACCGTGCGCAGGCAGGCGGCGCGCTTGCCGTGAACCATGCACGCATCCTTTGATCCACCCAGGCCAACACCGATGATCGCCGGCTGACAGGCGAGGCCGCGCTTGCCAAAGGCGACCAGGGAATCCAGGTAAAATCGCTTGATCCCCTGGATCCCGTCCGAAGGGAACAGCATGCGGTAATCCGTACCGAACAATCCGCCCTTGTGCACGGTGGTCAGGTCGATCCAGCTGCCTTCTGGCTCATAGGCATATTCGATCTCAGGCGCGCCGATGCCAACATTATTGTCATGATCGGTCCGCCACAGAGGATGAACCCGGTTGGGGCGCAGCGGAATAGACCGTGTGGCGCTGGCCGTGGCGCCGCGAAGCGCCGCCTCTAGAGCAACGGGGCCACCCTCGATCCGGGCTTCGTTGGCGATTTTCACGTACCAGCGGGGTGTACCCGTGTCGCCGCACATAGCACGGCGGTCTTCCTTCGCGGCCTCGTAGTTTTCTAACATGGCTTGAAGGACGAAAGATGACAAATCACCAGTCTCATCAGCCGCGGCCTTCTTGAGCCCAACCAGGTAATCCTCGGGGATCTCGATGGCCGCCATCTCCATCAAGGTGTGCGCCGTCGCTTGAATTTTATCGATGGGAATCATGGTCAATTCCTCAGGCTATCCGGTCGGGCCAGGGGTGAGGGACGGTAATGACGCGCCGACCATTGTCTAAGTGTATACGGACCCGGCGATCATTCCAGGGCAAATTCCGTTTGTCGACCTGATCGGTTGCTCTACGAAGTATTCACGACTACCACCGTAATCTACAGAACTACTTCAGGACTGATCCGAACGAGGAGGATCGACCAGCCATGGTTTCCGGAATTTTGCGCTTTAATCTTGTTCTTCCAGCGCGCCAATCGTGTCCGTCGCGACACTGGGCGACATTCTAGAGGCATCGAACCCGATCAACGCGGCCCTGGACATCACTGGCCTCTTCCTCCTCGACGCCAACAATTTTGTCTAGGTGCTGAAGGGTGCCAGGACAACATCCGCCGACCCATTAGCATCATCGACGCCGACCCCTGCTACAGCGGTCTCAAGGTCATCATGGAAGAAGCCCTCCACGAGCGGTTGTTCTACGGATAGGAAATAGTGTGCCTGGCGCCAACAGACGAGAACATTCGCGTTATCGTCCGCAGTTCGACGCAAGGACGTTCAACAATTTGATGGCGCTTCTCAAGTATCCCAACTCCTACGTTGGCGGTTTCATGCTGAACCCCTTCAAGACCATATTCAGCCGAACCGTCAGCGACGCCTTCATCCGCCACCTTTGAGACCATGGGCCCACGCCCCGCGATTCAACGATTGTGATGCCCGGCCAGTTCGTCTAATTCCGAAGGGTGCGGACATTGCACGCCATCCGAAAGCCGACCAACATGAACAATCATCCCGAACCCCCAGAGCCGGTCTGGCCCCATTACGGCTGGATCATCACGGTTGCCTGCACGGTATGCGTGGCCGTGTCCCTTGGGTTTGGCCGATTTGCATTGGGCATGCTGTTGCCCGCTATGGGCGCGGCGCTGCCCCTCGACTACGCCGATATGGGGTTTGTCAGCACGGGAAACTTCGTCGGCTACACCATCGGCGTCATGGCCGCCGCCGGGGTGGTGCCGGCAATTGGTGAACGCTGGACTATTTCCGGCGGCCTGATGATCGTGGCGTTGTCGTTGTTGGCTGTCGGCCAGGCGACGGGGTTCGCCTCGGCCATGATAATCTATTCTGTCACCGGGCTTGCCGGCGGATGCGCCAATGTCACAGCACTCGGCCTTGTTTCCCACTGGTTCACTCGTCAGCTCCGCGGCAGAGCCGCCGGCTTCCAGGTTTCTGGCTCCAGCTTCGCGATTATGTTTTCCGGTCTCGTGCTGCCGAACATCAACCTCATTGTCGGCCCCGACGGCTGGCGGGACGGTTGGATGTTGTTGGGCGGCCTGTCCGTGCTGGGCGCGGTGTTTGCGGGCGTGGTCCTGCGCAATCGGCCGGCAGATAAGGGTCTAGAACCGGCAGGCACGCCGGACGACCCGGCGGCCACGGCAGGCGTGCAGGGCCATCCCGGCGCGCGCACCGTTGCGCATCTCAGCACCATCTATTTCTTCTTCGGCATCACCTATTCCGTCTACCTGACGTTCATGGTCACCTCCTTGGTCGAGGAGCGGGGATTGAGCGAGGTCGCGGCGGGCCAATTTTGGACGACCTTGGGATTGATGACCTTAATGTCGGGGCCTCTTTTTGGCTTTCTGTCCGACTTGTACGGTCGCCGCCAAGCCCTGGCTATGGCCTTCGCCGTCTACGGAACCGCATATGCATTGGCGGCCATCGACGGCGGCGCAATCAGCCAATGGGCATCAGTGGCCGCGTTCGGCGTTGCCGGTTGGAGCATCCCCGCGATCCTGGGCGCCGCGGTGGGCGATTACGCCGGCCCGCGCAACGCCGTGAAGATATTGGGCACAATCACGGTGGCATTCTCCCTGGGCCAAGTCAGCGGCCCGGCGCTCGGCGGGTTGCTGGCAGAATGGACGGACAGTTTCGCGCCCGGCTACTGGGCGATTGCCACGACCGCGGGCATTGCGGTGCTGATTTCGCTTGCCTTGCCTCTGCCCCGCGACGCGGCGTGATTGACTGGCCGCGCCAGCCTTATTAACTTCGCGGCCTTGCACGACGTCCGGGATTTGGACCATGAATACTGAAGATATAGTTCCCCTTCTCCACCGCATCGCCGATGCCCTTGATCGGCTTGCGCCGTCCCCCACGGTAGAACACGACCTGAGTATCGCCGACGCCTTTGTTTGGCACGCCGAAGCGGATCGGCTGGAGCCCGTGGAAAAGGTCAACCGCGTCCCGCTGGACCTACTCAAGGGTATCGACCGCCAGACCGATATCCTGTTCAACAACACAGATCGCTTCGCCAAGGGCCTACCCGCCAACAACGCCCTTCTTTGGGGTGCGCGGGGCACCGGGAAAAGCTCTTTGGTCAAGGCCGTTCATGCGGATATCAACCGGCGGGACCCGGGCAGCCTGAAGTTGGTGGAACTGCACCGTGAGGATATCCCGTCCCTTCCCCGCCTCTTGGCGGTTTTGCGGACGAGCGGACTGCCGAGCCTCCTGTTTTGCGATGACCTGTCCTTCGACACCCTGGACGACTCCTATAAGTCACTGAAGGCCGTCCTAGAAGGCGGTGTCGAGGGCCGTCCGGCAAACGTCATCTTCTACGCCACCTCAAACCGGCGCCACCTGATGGCCCGCGACATGATCGATAACGAACGCTCCACGGCCATTCACACGTCCGAAGCGACAGAGGAAAAGGTCTCGCTGTCCGACCGTTTCGGCCTGTGGCTTGGCTTCCACAATTGTGATCAGAACACCTTCTTCGCCATCATCGAAGGTTACGTCAAACGCTGCGGCCTGGATGATCCATCCATCAACCTCGAGGCGGAGGCGAAGGAGTGGGCGGTCACTCGCGGGGCCCGATCGGGCCGGGTTGCCTGGCAGTACATTCAGGACCTAGCCGGTCGCTTGGGTAAACCCATAAATTTCGAATAAGGCGCTGCGTCACTCGCGAAACGCGCCGCCGTCACCAATGCAATTATCTCCTGTTAGAAATAGTCGGCTCTCGACCATTTTGAGCAATCGCGATCCCGGCTAGGCCGGTCGTAGGTACTTGCGCGGGTCCCGCGCACGCTTACCCTTGCGCAGTTCGAAATGCAGCTGCGGCGTTGTGACACCGCCCGTGGAGCCGACATGGGCGATCCGCTGGCCCTTGCGCACCTTGTCACCACGTTGTGCCGCCAGCCGGTCGTTGTGAGCATAGGCGCTAACCCAACCGCCGGCATGTTTGATCAACACCAGGTTGCCAAACCCGCGCAACTCATTGCCAGCATAAACAACAACGCCATTTTCCACCGCTACGACCGGCGCACCGCGCGGCGCAGCAATATTGATCCCATCGTTACGTAATCCCTTCGACTTGGCGCCAAAACTGGAAATCACGCGGCCCTGAACCGGCCATTGGAACCCTTTGCCGGTACGCGGCGCGGGCTTCGGAAGACGCTGGGGCGGTGTACTGGGCCGGACGGACAAGGGCGCCTGTGCAACCTCCTTCGCGGGCTTCCGGGGCGCCGTCGCCCAGGCCGGCGGCTTCGTCCGAAGCGGCGGCGGACTTACCTTCGCCGACAACTGGCCGGCATTCGGGCTCACGGATACGGTCTTAACATTTGATGTACCCGACGCCGCCTGTACCCCCGCGATGGACCTTGCGGCGACACTTCCCGGCAGGCGCAACTGTTGGCCGACGAATATGGTGTACGGCGCCTTCAATGCGTTCAGGCGCGCCAATTCGTACATGCCAACGCCCTGTGTTTCTGCGACCTCCGACAGAGTATCCCCGCGCTTCACTTTATAGCTGGGAGCACGGGGCAACACGATCCGCTGGCCGACGCGCAGGAGGAACGGGGGTTGCAGGTTATTGGCCAGGATAATTACGCGAATGGAAACACTATGGCGGCGGCTCAGGGCATAAACTGAATCCCCCTTGCCGACCACCACTGCGGTCGCCCCGCGGAACACCGCCGCGTTCTGTTGCGTTTGTCCGTCGCCCCTCACGTCCTTGCGGACCTGGGTCTCCAGCGGCCAGTCCGGCGCGGTGCATCCGGCCATGAGCACAGCCACGCCAAAGTTGATCAATAAGGTTTGGGATCGGCGAATCATAGACCGATTATTGTCCAGGCAGGGGTCCCCCTGCAACGGTGCTAGCGCGATGTAGATACGAGACTATCCACCAGGGGCACGAACCGTGTCGGTCCCAAGTCTCGGGTTTCCGCACCGTCCGCCGTACGCGTCACTTTCACCAAGCGCTGGTCTTTCTCGTCTAGGCCCACTGGTACGACCATAATGCCGCCGACGGCCAGTTGATTAAACAGCACCGGCGGCACATCGGCGGCGGCGGCGGCCACCAAAATTCGTTCAAATGGCGCCTGTTCGGGCCAGCCGCCGGCGCCGTCCCCGGCAATGGCAGTAATGTTCGTCAGCTTCATATAATCAAAGCGCGTCTGGGCAAGCTTCAGCAATTCTGGATGACGCTCGATGGTGTAGAGCCGTCGGCACAGCTTCGCCAGGATAATCGCCTGGTAGCCGGACCCCGTGCCTATCTCGAGCACCTTGTGACGTTCCGTCACCTCAAGTTCCTGCGTCATCAGGCCGACCACGCCTGGTTGGCTGACAGTCTGATGGTGACCTATTGGCAGCGCCACGTTTTCAAACGCCCGAGGCTTGAAGGGTTCGGGCAAAAACATGTCGCGCGGCGTCCGTTCGATGGTCGCCAAGACCTTAGCATCGGTCACACCAACCTGGCGCAATTCTAGGATCAGCGCACCCATCTTGGCGGCGACATTGGGATCGAAACTCATCCCATGGCTGCTTTCATTTTTTGCAACATGGAATTGTGGGTGAGATCCAACGACAACGGCGTCACGGCAATCCCGCCGGCCGTTACAACGCCAAGGTCGGTTCCTGTCTTGAACTCATCCTCGTCCCTCTGCGGACCGATCCAGAAGTACTTGTCGCCCCGGGGGTCCTTGCCTTCGGTCAAGGCGCCGCCGATCTTGCGCCGTCCCTGGCGGGACACCTCGATGCCGGCAACCGCGCCCGGAGGCACGTCAGGGAAATTTACGTTCATAAGAACCCCGACAGGCCAATCCTCTTTGAGCAAGCTTTTCAAAACCCGCGCCATCCAGACCTCGGCCGTCTTCCACGACACCTTCTGGCGATCCTTGTAATGTTGCGATAAGGCCACGGAGGGCAACCCCAATAGCGTTCCCTCCATGGCGGCGGCGACGGTTCCCGAATAGGTGATGTCCTCGCCGAGGTTGCCACCACGGTTGATCCCAGACAACACCATATCAGGGCGTGCCGACTTCATGACCTCCTGCACGCCGAGAAGCACGCTGTCCGTGGGTGTGCCATCGACCGCGTAGCGCCGCGTGGCCAGGCGGCGGACCCGCAGCGGACGGCGCAGGGTCAGGGAATGACTGGCGGCGCTTTGCTCGGTCTCCGGCGCGACCACCCAAACTTCCTTGAAAATCTTGGCGGCGGCCCGCTCCAATACCTTCAGTCCTGGCGCGTGAATGCCGTCGTCGTTAGAGATCAGCACGCGGGCCCGCTTCAGATTCACCGCGCTCAGGCCTCGTCCGGGCGAATGACCTCAATGCCGCCCATGTAATGCTTCAGGGCCGCCGGCACGACGATGGAACCGTCGGCCTGCTGGTAATTCTCCATGATCGCGATCAAGGTGCGGCCAACCGCCAGACCGGAACCATTTAAGGTGTGCACGAACCGAATGTCCTTTTTTCCTGCAGCGCGGCACCGTGCCTTCATCCGCCGAGCCTGAATATCACCGCAATTGGAGCACGATGAAATCTCCCGGTAGGTGCCCTGCGCCGGCAGCCAGACCTCGATATCGTAGGTCTTACGCGCCCCAAAACCCATGTCGCCAGTACACAGGACCACGGTCCGATACGGCAGTTCCAAGTGCTGCAACACCGCCTCCGCGCAGGCGGTCATGCGCTCCAGCTCTTCGTTAGATTGATCGGGCGTAGTCACGGATACCATTTCCACCTTAGTGAACTGGTGCTGGCGGATCATGCCGCGGGTGTCCTTGCCGGCGGCGCCTGCCTCGGAACGGAAACACCAGGTCATAGCCGTCATCCGCTTCGGCAGCTGGGCTTCATCAACAATGTCGCCGGCCACCATGTTGGTGAGCGGGACCTCTGCCGTCGGGATCATCCACAACCCCTCTTCCGTTCGGAACAGGTCCTCACCAAATTTTGGCAACTGCCCGGTCCCGAACATTGTGGCGTCGTTGACCAGCGCAGGCGGGTTGATCTCCGTATACCCGTTATCACGGGTGTGCAGATTGATCATGAAATTAGCCAAGGCCCGCTCCAGGCGTGCTAGGGCTCCGGTCAGCGCTACGAACCGTGAGCCCGACAGCTTCGCCGCCCGCTCGAAATCCATCATGCCCAACGCCTCGCCCAGTTCTGCGTGGTCTTTGATATCAAAGTCGAATTCCCGCGCCTGCCCCCAACGACGGACTTCCACATTGTCGTCTTCACTGTCGCCGACAGGGATGTCGTCAAAGGGCAAGTTAGGAATACTGGCCAGCTCCGTTTCAAGCGCGGCCATCGCCTCGGAAGCCACATGCTCGGCATCGGCCTGCGCAGTCTTGCTTTCCGAGACCTTGGCCATGATATTTCTGGCGTCCTCACCACGGGATTTTGCGGCGCCAATCTCCTTCGACAAGGCATTACGATTCGTCTGGATTTCCTGGGCCCGGGTTTGGGCGTCGCTACGCGTCGTGTCGAGTGCGATCAGTTCCTGGGCGCGCGCCGGCAAGAACCGGCGCGCCAAACCTTCGTC
>CAZNWX010000045.1:10769-11822 GCA_964576415.1 uncultured Magnetovibrio sp.
GGGGGGGGGCTTTCTGTGCGGGGGGGGGCGCGGCCCTGGCCGGGCCCGCCAAACCTTCGTCGAAGGCCTGCGGATGATCACGGATCCATTTGATGTCGAACATGGCAAAGCTCGGATAGTCAGTGCGGTTTGGCGTTCTCTCGGCTTTATAGGACCAAAGGTCATGGTGGAAAAGGATTTTAGCGGCCGCCATCGACCATACCGACATTCCCGGCGGGATCACTCAAATGGCATTTATGCTTATAATCAATTTCCGTAAGCAAAACGAAATGACAGTTTGAAATTGCGACCTTTCGGGCGTGGCTTATTGCCGTGCGAAAATAAATCTTTGGATGCGCTTAAATGCTGCATCGCGATGAGAAAATTTTAAATAAAATATTTAATTTAGATATTTAACATCCATTGGGAAAACTTCCGGAAATGCTAACTACGGCCTTCTGTCTCCCCATTGTTCGGGCGACGACGGAACTAGGACACAATTTTGAAATGAAGATCACCGCCAAAGATGTTGAGATCTGTAAATAGCTGGAATTCCTCACGGACCTCTATTGTGACAAAATCCCCGGCTATTTCATTTCGAAGCCCTTGGCCGTCTCAAACTTCACGGCCTTAATGCCGGGGTTCAACGGGATTTGGCCGCCGCTTCGCCAAACGATTTCGGGCTGACCAGGCTGGCCAACGCCACGGCGGCCAGGGCCAGAATGGCAAACCCGGCGGAAACCTGGAACACCATGGCCGGTTGCGCCAAGTCCAACAGCCACCCGTACAACAAGGGCGCTAGGCTACCGCCGATGGAATAACCAACGAAGATGAACCCAAAAATCTTGCCGCTGTCGCCCGGCGGTACGATCTTGCGAATCATCAGGTCGCGCGCCGGCAAAATAACGCCCATGCCAAAACCGGCCGCCGCCAGCATAACAGTGAATACATAAGCGGGCGGAGCCATGAACGTCGGCGCCGCTGCGGCTAACGCCACCAGACCCAAACCCACCGTCGATGTCACCATATGGCGCGGAAACTTATCGGCTACCAGACCGCCCACGAGAATGCCGC
>CAZNWX010000046.1:0-11652 GCA_964576415.1 uncultured Magnetovibrio sp.
GAGAACATGGAGCGTATTAAAATCGAACGAACGGACAAGCGGTCGGTATCGGACATGGCCCATCCCAATAGCTTCGACGCGCGCGACCGCCTAAAGGTCGGCACAAAGACCTATACCTATTTCAGCCTACCTAACGCCGAGGTCGCCGGCCTCACAGACCTGGCCCGCCTGCCCTACTGTATTCAAATACTGGTCGAGAACGCCCTTCGCCATGAAGACGGCGAGACGGTCACCGCGGACACCATTCGGGCATTCGCCGCATGGGCGGAGACGGCCACCCATCCGGCCGAAATCAGTTTTTTCCCGACCCGCCTGATGCTGCACGATGTTTCAGGGATTCCCCTGTTGACTGACTTAGCCGCCATGCGTGAGCACGTGGCTAAGATCGGTGGTGAACCGGACGCGGTAAACCCTATCCGGCCGGTGGATTTCATCATGGATCATTCTGTGACAGTCGATGCTCACGGCGCGCGGGACGCCCTAGCGCGCAACATGGTAACCGAGTACAGCCGTAATCGCGAACGCTACCGGGTCACGAGATGGGCCCAGGGGGCATTCCACAACATGCGCGTGCTGCCCCCAGGCAAGGGTATTTGTCATCAGATCAACCTAGAAGCACTGTCACGGGTTGTTTGGTCCGAGGACCACGCCGATTTGGGTCTTCTTGCCTTCCCCGATAGCTTGCTGGCCTGCGACAGCCACACGCCCATGATCAACGCACTTGGAATACTGGGCTGGGGGGTCGGCGCGATCGAGGCCCTGTCTGCCATGCTGGGAGAACCGGTGAGCATGGTGTTGCCGGACGTGGTCGGGGTGCGTCTGACGGGCCAGTTGCGCGAAGGAACAACCACCACGGATTTGGTCCTAGCGCTGACCCGGCGGCTTCGGGAACACGGCGTCGTTCAGAAATTCGTGGAATTCACCGGCCCGGGGCTGGATCATCTGACCCTGCCGGAACGGGCAACGCTGGCCAACATGGCGCCCGAGTATGGTGCCAGCGTTGGATACTTTCCCATCGATGACGAAACTTTGAACTTCCTGCGCCTGACGGGCCGCGATTGCCAGGTTCCCCTGGTCGAGGCATACGCTAAGGTCCAGGGCCTGTGGCGCGACGATAATGCGGCGCGGATTTACACGGACGCTATTATGTTCGATCTCAGCCAGGTGGAGGTCAGCCTAGCGGGCCCAAAGCTACCGCAAAGCCAGGTGCCATTGCATGAGGTTCACCGCTCCGCTCTAGCGGTCGTGGGCGAAGCGCCAATCGACACGGGTGCGGGCCGGCTACGAGACGGCGATATCGTTATCGCGGCGATCACGTCATGTACCAACACCTCAAACCCGAGCGTCATGGTTGCTGCCGGTCTTTTGGCGGAAAAGGCCTGGGCCCGAGGGCTGAAGCCGAAGCCCTGGGTCAAGACATCCCTGTCGCCGGGGTCGCGCGCTGTCGGCGACTATCTCAGCGGGGCGGGTTTGATGGAACCTTTGGAGGCAATGGGCTTTCACGTCACGGGCTATGGCTGCATGACCTGTTGCGGTGGATCGGGCGACCTATTCGGCGACATCGCCGAACAGATCACCACAGGCGGACTAAATGCGGCCGCCGTCCTGTCGGGGAACCGCAACTTCGAGGGCCGCATCCACCCCCAGGTGAGTTTGGCCTACCTCGCGTCCCCACCACTGGTGATCGCCTATGCCGTATTGGGTACCATGGTCGCGGACATCACGACCGAACCCTTGGGCGAAGACAGTAACGGCACCGCCGTTTACCTACGCGATATCTGGCCCACGACGCATGAGGTCACCGACGCCGTGGCCCGCCATGTCACTCGCGACGTGTTTGTCGCCCGATATGCCGATATTACAGAGAGTGACGAACTTTGGGACGGAATTGATGCGGGCGACGGGGGCACCTTCGACTGGGCCCCGGACAGCACCTACATTTCAAGGCCACCGTTCCTGGACACCGCCCACGATCAGGACCCCATGCCCGATATCCACGGCGCAGCGATCCTGGCTCTATTAGGCGACAGCGTGACCACGGACCACATCTCCCCCGGCAGCCGCATCTTAGAAGGCAGCGTGGCCGGAGATTGGCTGGCCGAACGCGGGGTTCCGGCGTCGGATTTCAGTGGCTTTCTGCAACGCCGTTCACACCATGAGGTGATGCTGCGCGGTATCTTCAACAATCCGCACATCCAGAACGCGATGACGCCGGACCGCCGGGGGGGCTGGACCCAACACCAGCCGTCTGGCGACGTCATGACCATCTTCGCCGCCCACGAACGCTATGCCGCCGAAGGCCGGCCATTGATCGTCGTCGCGGGACGAGAATACGGCACCGGCTCATCACGAGACTGGGCAGCTCGGGGCCCGCACCTGTTGGGCGTACGGGCCATCATCGCCGAGGGGTTTGAGCGCATTCACCGCTCCAACCTAATCGGAATGGGCTTATTGCCCCTGCAGTTCCCAGACGGCGTGAGCCTTACAACTCTGGGTCTGAACGGGCGGGAGACGGTCGACCTGTTGGGTCTTAGCGGAGAGTTAGACGTGCACCAGGACGTGGTCGCTCGGTTCACCCGACCGGACGCCTTGACCGTGGAAACAACACTTACGGCGCGCCTGGACACGCTCCGCGAAATCGCCTGGTTCCGGGCGGGCGGCGTAATGCCCTTCGTGGCCAGGCGCTTTCGCGCTGGCGCCGCGTGAAACACCTAAGGTTGCCGTATTCCTAAAATTGAAGGAAACTTGTTACCTTGGTATCTGTACGTTGAAGAGGACGCCATGAGCCAACTGGAAGGCGCAGGCACGCCGGAGAACCTGGCCCTGCCGCTGAAGCTCTATTGGCAACCTGGCTGTTCGAGCTGCCTGAAAATGAAGGAGTTCGTGCTAGAGCACGGGGTGCCCTTCGAATCCGTCAATGTTTTGGAAGACGATGCGGGGTTCGCCGAGCTGCAAGAGCTTGGCGTGCGCATGGTGCCCATCGCGGCGCGTGGGACCGTGTGGGCTAACGGCGCCGTATTCCGTGACGTCGCCGCGGTCGCCGGTTTCGACTACGGCGGGCAGCAAATGCTGGCGCCAGAGGCTCTCAAGGACAAGGTACTGATGATCCTGGACGGCGCGGCACGCTATTTGGAACAAATTCCGGACGACCAATTGGACGTGATCTTGCCGGGCCGGCCGCGGTCTTATCGGCAGTTGGCCTATCATGTGTTTGATATCCCAAAGGTCTTCTTGGACCGGGTGGAGCACGACGCGCCCTATACATATGAAGCCCTGAAATCAATCTTGCCTGACGATATGACCACGAAAGCGGACCTGTTGGCCTACGGCCGTGACACGCGCGCGCGCTTTGCCGAATGGTGGGTGCGGGACGGCGCCGCCACGGATTTCACGCAACCGGGCAAGGTCTACTATGGCGAAGTGTCCCTGCATGAGGTCCTGGAGCGCACGGGCTGGCACTCCGGTCAGCACACCCGCCAAATCATGTTAATGCTTCGCGAAAAGCTGGGCATAGAACCGAACGTTCCGATCAGCGACGACGACCTGGCGGGCCTGCCTTTGCCGAAGAACGTCTGGGACAATGAGCGATCTTTTGACGAAGGCTCTTATACGGACGAGGCTGAGAACTGGGAAACGGCGAAGACAGGTTGAGGCCCGGGCCATCAGGCCCGGCCACACCATTGAGGTGGCGGCCAATTATCAACATCCCAATATGCTGGCGATGCGGGGCGACCTTCCTGGTGGTGAAGAAATAGACTACCTTCGGCGCCCCTAGCACACAATCGGTCCCAATCCGTGGCAGCTTTCCCCACATAAGCACAGCCTGTAGGAAGACGTTCAGGAATATCTCTATCCATCCAAGATCAAATGTTATGTTATATCATTGCATCTGCAGAGGCTACAATTCGCCATGCCGGACGGTCGACGATAGAGGAATATGGACAAATGACGGAAGAATTCGATGTAACGATTATTCCCGTGACGCTCCTAACCGGGTTTCTCGGCAGCGGAAAATCAACCCTGCTGACCCAAGTCCTCCGTGATCCGCGCTTTCACGACACGGCCGTGGTGGTCAACGAATTCGGGGATGTGGGCCTGGACGGTTTCCTCGTCGAACACAGCGGTGAGCAACTCGTGGAAATGACCACTGGGTGCCTGTGTTGCATGATCCGCGGCGACATCCGTAAAACCCTGATGGACCTGCATCGCCGAAGGGCCGCAGGCGCGGTTTCGCTGTTCACGCGCCTGGTGGTTGAGACGACAGGCCTCGCAGATCCTGCGCCGGTCATCCACACCCTGATGACCGATCCCCGGCTAGCCGGCCGGTATATGCTGGGCGGCGTGATCACCTGCGTAGACGCAGTGAACGGGGGAACGGCGCTTGCTCACCATGATGAAAGCGTCAAACAGGCCGCTGTGGCTGACCGTATCGTCCTTACCAAGACGGACCTAGCTCAGGACCCAGCCACACGCGCCGACTTGGCGCGGCTGTCGGCGCAACTGGTGGAGCTTAACCCCGCGGCGCCGTTACTTGAACGCAACGCATCCACGTTCGATCCACGCAACCTCTTCGATACGTCGCTCTTCGACCCGACAACCAAGACCTTCGACGTTCAGAAATGGCTCAACGCCGAAGCCTTCGAGGCCGATCCCCACGACCCGCACGCTCCTGACGGTTACAGCCATGGCCATAATCACGCCCATGACGTCAACCGGCACGGCGCTGATGTGCGAGCTTTTAGCCTGGTCCTAGACGATCCGATAAGCACGGCAGTATTTCGGTTCGCCCTCGACGTCCTGATCGCCAATCGGGGCGCCGATCTGTTGCGGGTAAAAGGGATCGTCAACGTCGCAGAAACCCCCGACACGCCGTTCGTTATCCACGGCGTGCAGCACATATTCCACGACCCGGTCCGACTGGACGCTTGGCCGACGGCAGACCACCGCACGAAACTCGTGTTCATCACCCGGGGGGTCTCGGAACAGACCGTCGCAGCTTTGTTCCAAGCTTGGCAGGTCGAAGTTGATAATACACAGGCTACGGCGACGCAAAGGTGATTTCGAGGTGGCCCAAGGTTCCGTAATCAGCCATCACCCTGTCGCCCGCCCCGATCGGGATAGGCATCGCACAGGTGCCCGTGGTGACGGTCATTCCGGCCTCAAGTGTGATCCCGTTTTGACGAAGCTCGTTGATCAACCAGTTTAAGGCGATGCGCGGATCCTCGAGGACGTTGGCGCCGACACCCACGTGGGTGCCGCCGCCAACGACTGAAATTTCAACCGGGTGTGCCGCCAGGTCTGTGTTCCGCCAATCCTCAGTCATGGGAGGGCCGATCACGAATTCATGGGCGCAGGCGTTGTCGGCTATCAACACGGCTTCGCCGACCCCAGCGAAATCGGCGAAGCGAGAATCGGGCAACTCGATAGCCGTATGCAGCGTGTCCACGGCGTCCATGACTTCGGCCTGTGCATAGGGCTCGGCGCGGGGTTCGAACCGACGGCCCATACGGAAGGCAAATTCAGGCTCCGCTACGGCCATGCGGTTGGCACCGAAGGTAAGCATCTGGCCCGATTGGAATACGCGCTCACCCAAGAGCCTCCCCGCAAGAGGACCCGACACGCCGATGTGATTCTGGCCGGCGGTACTGGTTGCGGCAATCTTCCAGCCAAACACGGCATCGTCGCTGAGGGCCGCGAGATGAGCCTGAACGGCATAGCCCTCGGTCCGCGTCACCGGACGCAGACCTTCGGGGAGATCGTCCATGACCGTGCCGTTCTGCCAGCAGTTCCAAATCCGCTCGGCGGCGTCTCGGCTGTTGCTATCCATCGTGAACTCTCCTCAAGTTGGGCCCACCCATTTCCGGCATCATTACATCCCCTATGATCTCCGATCTAGACGCGAACTTCTCTCTTTAGGCGTTTGGATCAGGTCAGGGGGGACAGGCTAGAAGAAGTTCCGCGTGCTCGACGCCATCCAAACCTTCAGTACTCGTTAAAAATTCGCTGCAGTTCCATTGGGTTGTCGGTCTTAGTCAGAGCGACGGTGAGCAGCACGCGGGCCTTCTGCGGCGTCAGATTGTCGGCCAGGACCGTCCCCGGCGCGCGGCGCGACGGCACATCGCCCACCCGGCCCGAACCGGCGCGGCTCGAATGCACAATGGTGACCCCGGCCTCGCGGGCCGCATGCAACTTCTCCAGTTCCGTGGGCGTCACATAGCCCGGCGCCATGGCGCCGACAACGATGCCCTTAGCGCCGGCGGCTTGAAATGCCTCGATCGCCGCACCATCCGATCCCGCGTAGGTCATGGAAACATCGACCCGAGGCAGATCGTCCAGGCCGCGCACGTCAAACTCCGTATCTGGAGCGCGGCGGCGTTCCGGCATGCGGTAATATGCAACCTTGTCCCAATCCGCATGGCCCAGGAGGCCAAAGTCGGCGCTCCGGAATGTCTGCTGGCGGAGTGTCGAAGTCTTAGTCATGTCCCGGGAAAAATGGATCTCGTCGTTGAGCACGCCCAGCACCCCCCGGCCCCGTGATTCCGGATGCCCCGCCGTGCGGATGGCGTTGACCAAATTAATACCCGCATCCGTCCCCATCCCCGACGCTGGACGCTGCGCCCCCACCAACACGATGGGGACATCCACCTGGGCTACTAGGTTCAGGAAATAAGCGGTCTCTTCCAACGTCGCGGTGCCATGCGTGATGACAATGCCGTCGATGGAAGGGTCGTCGTCGATTACCTCATTGACCTTAGCATTAATGGCAAGCCAATCTGCCGGGCCGATGGCCGTTGAGGGAATGGCCTTGAGACGTACGGGCACCAAGTCTGCCTGCTCCAGGGTTTCCGGGAACGCGTTCAGCAGTTCGTCCACTTCGTAGACCTTGTTGTTTTCTATATACCGCACAAGGTCGAGGCTATGCCGCCCGACCGAGGAGATGGTGCCGCCAGTTCCAATGACGGCAACGCGGGGTTTTGTCACGGTAGGATCCTTTCCTTGAGGCGTGCGCGGAGCTTTCAACGCGCGTGCATCGGCATCTGATTTTCGAACTTAGGCTGTTAGATCATGATCAGTTTTTCGTTGATACCACCCTTCGCCTATTCTTTGAAGGCTTAGCTGAATTAATCGCAAAAGCGTTCCTAGTCGGAATGCCCTCGGGCTCCAACGAGAGTTGCAATTGGGCACGAACCGAGTTGCGTAACCCGGAAGATTGTCTGCAGCGAAAGCTTCATATCGGCCACTGCCATGAAGAACTTTTGGGATCTATGATCACCGCGTCGGCCCACCTCCCATAAGGATTCGAGGTTTAATCTTGACTTCTTTTAGGCCGAACGGGCCGTCTAAGTTGAACTCGTTGATGAGAAGGAAGCACCATCTAATTTTCCAATTATTTGGCCAAGAAAACTATTTTAGCTCTAGCTTTAACAGTAATGGCTTCGCAACCCGCGTGCCGGAAAACGATCCATAACTATTTGTTCGCTTTTTAGCTCATCGGAGTGTGCGAGCGAATGCTCGGATATCCTCAAGCAATAGATCGGGTTCTTCCATCGCAGCAAAGTGCCCACCGCGGGGCATTTCCGTCCAATGCTTGACGTTGTAGATCCGTTCGACATAAGAGCGCGGTGGCCAATTGAGCATCTCAGCTGGAAAGACCGCACAACCAGTCGGCGCTTCAACACGTTTGCCTTTTGGTGAGAGGATCCGCCCACCTTCTTCGCGCCGCCCATAATAAATCCAAGAAGCAGTGTTAAAAGTTCGGGTGGTTATGTAGATCATTATATTGGTGAGCAATTCGTCCTTTGTGTGAGCAGTTTCTATCTCACCATTCTCAAAATCAGACCAATCGTGGAATTTTTCGACGATCCAAGCAGCGATGCCAACCGGGCTGTCCATCATGGCATAGCTCAGGGTCTGCGGGCGGGTCGCCTGCTGTGTTCGATATCCATTCTGCATAATCTGGTCATGGTCGAACTGCGCTTCCCATGCCTTTTCCGCCGGCGTCTGTGGTCCGTCAGGATGACGCATAGTAAGGATGTTGATATGAATGGCCTTACATGCCGGCACATGGTCAAAGCCGAGCCAAGAACAGATCGCACCACCCCAATCTCCTCCCTGTGCTAGATAACCGTGGAAACCTAGAGTTTTGGTCATCAGAGTATTAATGACTGACGCCATCTTTCTTGGTCCATAGGGTCTGGGGGGACGCCCGGAAAACCCAAACCCAGGCAGGGACGGAGCGATGACGGTAAATGAGTCACTCGGGTCTCCACCAAACCTTTCAGGGTGTGCCAACGGCTCAATGAGATCTAAAAATTCCGCCACAGATCCTGGCCAGCCATGACTGATCATTAATGGCATGGGAGCGTCGCCGCTACCTTGTTCATAAATGAAATGCATATTTATGTCGTCAGCGGGCGCGATGAAATGAGAAAAGCTGTTCAACCTCTTTTCTTGGGCGCGCCAATCGAAGTCATTTACCCAATAGGCACATAGTTCCCTCAGGTATTCCATATTAGTCCCGTAATCCCAACCACCGTCATCGGGCATCTCATGCCAGGGATAAGTGGCGACCCGGTTTGTAACCGTTTCTAGTACGTCATCCGAGACGTAGAATTGAAATGGTTGCACGTTTGATGTGGTGTTAATTAGATCGCTCAAAATAGAGACCCCTTAACTTGGCGGGTTGGATAATTTGTTCTTTCACGAAGAAAAAACGTCAAATTAAGATACTCGAAAATCTGAAGCCTAAAAGAGAGACGTGCACTTAATTTGAGAGCCTAGGCAGCCCATCGCATCAATAACCGTGATCAAGCTTACTGACCCTGGTTGGCGTCGTGTCAGCATGTTGAGAACTACATTCGAAATACTTGGATTGGACAGTCAGTCTGAAAATTAATGGGCTGTTGGCAAAGCGGCAATTCATGCTTCCACAACCTTTCCACAATCAAAATTACCGTCGGCTCCCATACCGCGTGTGCTACCTATAGACTACTCGGAATATCGTCGTTGCCGGAGCACTTCATGGCCTACCTGCCAACCTGGACACTGGATGACCTTCCCAAGCCAACGAGAAACTTGGCCTGTGCTAGAGCTGATATCGACCTTTGGGGCTATTGTCTTTTAGAAGACGCCGTACCGGCGTCGCTAGTTGAGCGCTGCCGCCTCCGGCTTCGGGAGCAAGCGGCGGCGGAGAAGGAGCGGGGCCTCGCCTTTGAAGACGGTGGCCCCGACCAGCAATGGGGCGACTTCACCGATCATAACGGCCGCGTGCGCCCCGAAGCCTTCCGCGCAGAAAACGGCGGCATCAACCAAAGGGTCTGGATGTTAGTCAATAAGGGGCAAGCCTTTTTGGACCTGCTCGAGCTCGAATCGTTAAACGAGATAGTCGGGCATGTGCTTGGCGACAAATTCATCATCCACAGTTACACGGCCAACATCGCCAAACCTGGCGGCATCGTTATGCCTTTGCATATCGACCAGTGGTGGGCGCCAGAACCGACGGCACGAGGAACTAAGAATCTGCCTGTCGGATCCTTCACACGGGAACGTTTCAATGCTAATGGACCCCCGAAGGCCCCGCCTAACATGCTTGCACCACCGGTAGTATCCAATGTGCTAGTTATGCTCGACGCTATGACAAAAGAGAACGGCGGCACCCGCCTCGTCCCGGGCAGCCATCTCGCTGGACGCCATCCAGACAAAGTTTTGGACGCCAAAGTCAGTACAATCGCTGCCGAGGGCCCGCCCGGGTGCATTATCATCACCGACGGCCGTATCTGGCACGGTACTGGCTCGAACCAGACCGATATGGATCGCAACGCCATTTTGATAACCTATTGTGGTCCACAATTTCGCCCTCAAGAGAACTACACGGTTGGCACTCGCTTAGACGTACTTTCCAACGCCTCCGACCGGCTCAGGGAACTTCTCGGCCTTCGCGTTTGGTGTGGCTATGGCCGTACCGGCGACCCAACGGTCGACTTTGTTGATCCGGCGGCCGAGGAAATTGGGGAGCTCAAGCTTGATTAACGACGACGAACTGGAAACGCTCGTCATTGTGGCGGTAGATTGGTAACGTTATTTCCCTACTTCACATCCGTCTTTTAAGATTTCCAATACACTCTATATCTTCTCGACTCTTGGGAGGCTTAATTGCTCCTCGAACGTGTTATAGATTTCGGATTGTGTCGAACCTTACACATCCGTCGGTAGTATTTTCACCCCATGCGCGGTTGGCCCATTAGTTTTATCGTATGATGCGAAAAACAAATCCCAGTGTAATCCGGGCAACCCTCCGTCAGTCCAACTACTCACGCTATATTTTCGGCAACGGCCTGTCGTTGATTGGCACCTGGATGCAGCGGATCGCAGTCGGCTGGCTGACGTGGGAGTTGACCCATTCGCCGGCATGGCTGGGGATCATGGCGATGGCCGATTTCGCGCCCGTGTTTCTGCTGGGCCCTTTGGGCGGCGCCTTGGCGGACCGGCATAGCCGCATCATGGTCATGGTCTGGGCGCAGGTGGCAGCGGCGCTGTCAGCGCTGGTACTGTTCGCCTTGTCGGCCTCGGGCATCTTGAACGTCTGGCACCTGGCCATCTTCACCTTCCTTACGGGGTGCGCGGTGGGCATCAACCAACCGGCGCGGTTGTCTCTGGCGCCCAGCCTGGTTCCGCCGGAGTTGCTGACTACGGCCATTTCCCTCAACGCCATGATCTTCAACGGGGCCCGGTTCGTGGGGCCCATGATCTCGACCGCGGTGATCACACTCTGGTCGATCCATGGTTCGTTCCTAATCAATGCGTGTTCCTATACAGCACTTATCTTCGCGTTGCTTTCGCTAAAGATCCCGCGACGCGAACGACCCGAAACGGATGGTCCGCAGCGGTCGCTTCTTAACGATATTCGCGAAGGCATTCGTTTCATCCAGGGCCATGCGTCGATCCGCCTGGTCATCGTTATTATGGCCACGGCGGCCTTTTGTCTGCGCTCGGTGGTCGAGTTGCTGCCTGGACTGACATCCGACGTGTTCAGCAAGGGCGCAGACGAGTTCGCAGTTTTGACCGCGGCCTTTGGTATCGGTGCTATCGGTGCAGGCATATGGATGGCAAGGCGCGGCGGCATGGACGATCAACCGATTGTTGCCCTGTGGGGCGTGCTCGGCACCGCCGTGTTCGGGATCACCTTGGTCGCGACAACGGAGTACATGGTCGCACTTCCAGTCGCTCTCTCAATCGGTTTCACCACCGTGGTAGCAGGTATCGGCATGCAAGCGACGCTGCATTTCGTTACCCCGTCGGCCATGCGCGGTCGGGTCATGAGCCTGTACGGGATAATACACATTGGCGGCGCGGGTGTCGGTGCCTTCGTCCTGGGCGTGATCGCCGAACACACGGGCCTGCGTCCACCCATCGCCACTGCCGCGGTCATTGGCATAGTCATCTGGTACACGGTGTGGCGGCAGCGCAACGTGATTGTCCAATCCCTCCAAACAACGACGACGCCGTCAAAGAAAAGTCAGCAACCCGAATTTGCATAACATATTTTTATTATTCGCTTTTCATCCCTTTTCTTCGTTCCATTCAAATAACAAGGCATGTCAGGCTAATTGGCAATTTTTCCCGCCGAAACCGCAGCGTCTTGCACTCTCACTG
>CAZNWX010000047.1:0-11427 GCA_964576415.1 uncultured Magnetovibrio sp.
TTCCTGGATGTCAGCCATCATGCGGAGCGCGAATTCTGTAGAGAAGATGCAGGTGTTCTGTCCCTGGTCTTCTTTCAGGATATCCGCCTGCACGGTGCCGCGCACGTTGGTGTGGACACATTCGGCAATCTTCTCCATTTCCTCCTCCAAGGGCTCGCGGCCGTTGTCGGCGCGGAACTTGTCCACCTGCTGGTCAATGGCCGTGTTGAGGAACAAGGCCATGGCCATGGGCGCGGGGCCGTTGATGGTCATGGAGACGGATGTCGTCGGGTCGCACAGGTCAAACCCGTCGTATAGCACTTTCATGTCGTCCAGGGTTGCGATCGAGACGCCGGAATTGCCCACTTTACCGTAGATGTCTGGCCGCTCATGCGGGTCGAACCCGTACAGAGTGACGGAATCGAAGGCCGTCGAAAGCCGTTTGGCATCAGAGTGTTGGGATAGCATCTTAAAGCGCTCGTTCGTGCGGAACGCATCGCCTTCTCCGGCGAACATGCGGGTCGGCTCTTCGCCATCGCGCTTGAACGCGAATACGCCGGCCGTGTATGGGAATGAGCCCGGCAGGTTCTCCTTCAACAGCCATTTCAACAGTTCTCCGTGGTCTTCGTATTGCGGCAAGGCGACGCGCGGCACGGTGTTGCCGGACAGGGTATCGCGCTTCAGAGCCGTGCGAATTTCTTTGTCGCGGATTTTGACCACGAATTCGTCGCCGGAATAGCTCTCCACAACCGTTGGCCAGTTCTCCAAGAGCTTGTGCGACCGGGGGTCTAATTCGTCTTCGCGCTTGGTAATCAGGGTGTCAATATCGCTGATGTCTACACCCTGCCCGGCTTCGACCAACATGCGTTTTGTTTCATTTAGTTGTTGGCGTTCACGGGCCAGGCGCGACTGTTCGGCGATGGTTTTGTGGTAGTCGCGGACCGTTTCTGTCACTTCGGCCAAATAGCGCACCCTCTCCGGTGGGACGATGGCCTGGCCAGGCTCTGACAGTTTGCTGCCCACGTGATCGATGGAACAGGTGAAGCTGCCGAGCCCTTTCTTGGAAAACTGATTGAGCATTTCCTGATAGAGCGCGGTCACCCCGATATCGGCGAACTTGGACGCCATACAGCCAAACACGGGCAGTGCATCTGGCGACAGGTCGAAGGCCTCGCGGTTGCGCTGAACCTGTTTGCGGACGTCGCGGAGGGCGTCCAACGCGCCCTTTCGGTCAAGCTTGTTGATAGCGACGATATCGGCGAAGTCCAGCATGTCGATCTTCTCAAGCTGGCTCTGGGCGCCAAACTCCGGCGTCATAACATAGAGAGAGACGTCCACGTGCTCGACGATGGCGGCGTCCCCTTGGCCGATACCCGGCGTCTCTACGATCACTAAGTCGAAACCAGCGGCCTTGCAAGCGGCGATGATCTCCGGTGTTGCCGGCGGCACCTCGGATTGGGACGCGCGGGTCGCCAACGAGCGCATGTAGATGTTTTCCGGGTTGATGGCGTTCATGCGGATCCGGTCACCCAGAAGTGCGCCCTTGGTCTTGCGCCGGGTCGGGTCGACTGCGATGACCGCGATCTTCGGTTCATCGGAATAAAGCCGGAACCGGCGGATGAGCTCATCGGTAAGCGAAGATTTGCCGGCACCACCCGTTCCTGTGATGCCGACCACGGGGACATCGGTCTTGGCCTCGGTGGCGGCGCGAAGTGCGTCCAAAAGGTGGTCCGGCAACCGGCCCAGTTCAAGCCCAGAAATGATCCGCGCCAGGAGTGCGTGATCGCTGGCCTCCAGGCCGGTAAGGTCCGTCGGCAGCCCTTCGCCCAAATCCCGGTCGGCACGCTCCAGCATATCGTGGATCATGCCGGGCAGGCCCATGGACTGGCCGTCATGGGGGGAATAGATTCGGCTTATACCGTAGTCATGGAGATCCTTGATTTCGGGCGCGACGATGACGCCGCCGCCGCCGCCAAACACCTTGATGTCGGGGCGCCCGCGCTCGGTCAACAGATCGACCATGTACTTGAAATACTCCACATGGCCTCCCTGGTAGGAGCTGACGGCGATTCCCTGGGCGTCTTCCTGAATCGCCGCGGTGACGACCTCGTCCACGGAGCGGTTATGGCCCAAATGGATCACTTCCGCCCCCGCGCTCTGCAGGATGCGGCGCATGATGTTGATCGATGCATCGTGACCGTCGAATAGTGATGCGGCAGTCACGAAGCGGATCGGAAACTTCAGCTCATAAAGTTTGGAATTCTTAGCGTGCCTAGCAATACCGTCATCAGGCATCGCGTCTCTCCCCGTGTTGGCGTTCGCATGTGATCCACATCGTCATGGTCCGTCATCGTACGTCAAGATCGCGCCTCGGAACACCCTGTGGAGGCACCTTTGATGTTTCGAAGAGAATAATCTATCAAATGTTAACGTTTACGTAAACGTCAACATTTGCGTGAGCATCTGAATGCCTGAGCTATGCGGTGCCGCGGTATGACCTCGCCATCCTTGCCCAACTCATTGACCTGTCGATGGTCCGCGCCGGCAAACAAACGGTGCCCACGCCGTTCTAAGTAGGGACAACCAAACGCTGATTAATCGAGGATGTCTGAAATCGCATGCTTCAGGTGCGCGACACGGTAATCCGGACGCTGTCGAAACAACCGATCCCGATGCGCAATCGTCATCTCGTCATTTAAGAGCGTAGCGGATGGATTGCTGACGCTTATGAACTGGGTCGTCGGCAAGCGCTTAATTGCAGGGTCTTCGAGGTCAAGGGGATGGTCCATGTGGGTACGGGCAAGATCGAGCGCAGGCCCTACGCGGTTATCGATGGCTGCGACAATGTGCTGCGATACGAATGTGAACGCGAACGCGAACGCGAACAAGACCGCCAATGCAAAACAGACCGCCAATGAAAAGAAAGGGTATATCGGTCCTGGGGCCAGTTGACAGGCCCTGCCCTGCCCTGGACACTTCTTTCACATGATCGATAATGGAGAGGCTGGCATGCGCCTGGAGAACAAGACCGCGCTCATCACTGGCGGCACCAGCGGCATTGGCCGCCGGGTCATCGAACGATTCACCGAAGAAGGAGCCAAGGTGGCGTTCACTGGACGCCGTGCTGATCTGGGTGCCGAGGTGGCCTCGGTCACTGGCGCCTCGTTCATCCAGGGTGACGCCGGCAACGCCGATGACGCGGCGAACGCTGTGGCGACTGCCATCGAACAGCTGGGTGGGCTCGACATCCTAATGAACAACGCCGGCGCGCCGGCGAAACCCGCGCCTTTCGAAGACCTATCCCTGGAGAATTTCGACGCCACCATGGCGGTCCACGTGCGGGGCGCACTGGCCCACAGCCAGCACGCGGCGCGCCACATGCGGGCCCAGAAAACGGGTTCAATCATCAACGTTGGCTCAATTGCCGGGCACCGAGCCGGCTATACGGCGTCCATGCTCTACGCCGTCGCCAAGGCCGCCGTCATCCATATGACCAAGTGCGCGGCTATGGAGTTGGGCGAGGATGGCGTACGGGTGAACTGCATCTCGCCCGGCGTTATTGCCACGGGTATCTTCGCCAAGGCCATGGGCATGGACACGGACACCGCGGAAACCACTGTGGAAAAGGTCAAACCGATGATCGCCGGCATGCAGGCAGTGCCACGCGCCGGGGAAACAGACGACATTGCCAACGCGGCTGTGTATCTTGGCTCCGACGAAGCGGGGTTCGTCAACGGCGTCGACATCGTCATCGACGGCGGCCTGATCTGGGGCCGTCGCTATTCCGAAACGTCCAAGGGTGGTGGGACATGGAGTACGCTGTTCGATTGACTTCGTGACAAACTTCCCGATCTCACCGGACTACGTTCCCATGCACGGATCTGCGTCGCCTTCGATCTTTTGACGCACTAGGGGTTGGCCTGCCGCTGTTCCTGACGTCTTAGAAGCAAGGCCAAAACCATCGCCAGTCCGGATCCCGCCGCTAGCGGCCACACGGTCGCCGACCACGTTCCATGCGCCGCTACGGCGGCGGCAAAAGTCGGCGGCCCCAGGAGTTGACCTAGGTGCGCGCCCTGCACGATAAGGCCGTTGGCGGCGCCCATGCGGTCCGTGTCAGGCACGAAAAGGGCGCCGGCGGCCAGCACAGTGGCCGGCAGCATGCCGCCGCCGGCGGAGAACGCCAGGCACAAGGCGTAGGCGATCATCGGTGGCGGGCCTACCGCGAAGATGGCGATGCCCGTGAGCCCCATGATCGCCGCCGCGGCGAACACGACGCCGCCGTGGGAAAGGCCGCGTCGCAATAGCCAGCCGCCCAGAAGGTTGCCAGGGATGTTGATGAACACCATGCCAGCGGTCAGAACGGTGGCTAGGCCGATCCCCAGACCTTGCACCTCGACCAGGTAGGTCGGCAGCCAGATCATCATTGAAATCCATTGCAAGGTATAGGCCGCGAACCCAAGCGCGGCGAACCAGATGCCCGGAATGCCCAGCACCCCCACCAGGCATGCGGCCAGGGAGAACCGTGGCGAGGTCGGGCGCGCGGGTGGGGATAGATCGAGCACGCGCAGCACCGGGATTAGGCACACAAGGCAGCCAGCAGCGACCGCCAGCCAAAGGCCCCGCCAGCCGGCGGCATCGATGATCAAAGGTGCAATCAGGATTGTGAGGGTCGCACTGACCGGCATGTGCGTGCCCCAGACCCCGTAGACGAATCGACGGGCCGCGCCCCGGGAGGCCTCTGCGATCAGTTTGGTACCGGGAACCACGATCAGTATGAACCCCAAACCTTCGAAAATTCGCGATACCAACAGAGGGACGGCGCTTTCGGACAACGTTCCCAGCGCGCCGCCGGTGGCGCAAATGATCAACCCGCAGGCCAAGGTCCGTGCGGCGCCGAAGCGATCTCCGACGAGGCCGCTGGCGACCCCCAGCACCAAGCCGATGAGAGCGAACACGGAGGCCACCCACCCCGCCGTCACTAGGTCCAGGTCGAGATCGGCGCGCAAATCGGGCAATGCTGGTGCCAGTTTGCCCACATGGGCCGCGCCGATCACTGCCGAAAACATAGTGACAGCGACCACCGACCAACGGGTCATATACGAATCAGACATTCGGAATTAGTTGCACTGCGTCAGGTGTCCAGGCTCAGGCCCTCGCGGACCCAGAAGGCGCCGAAGACGGCGGTCTGGGTCAGTCGGTTCAGCCCCGACGCTAAATCATCGGTCGGGTAATTGTCGGGTAAGCCCAGTCGCGCGCGCATCTTGGTGCCGGCGGCAAGGGTTGGATTAGGATTGGACATGGTCGGGCTCCTGGTTTGATGCGAGCCGATCCATTCGGCCACTGACAGAGCGGCGATGCAATACCGCGATATACTACCTTCATGAAACTTTAGGTTTTCTGGGGTTGACTGGTGGTGGGCGCGCGCTGTCTGACCAACGAAGGAACCATCACGACACCCATGATCGACCACCTGACCGGCGACCAATGGCAGCAGTTCGAGCGCCAGGGCTACTTGCGCCTGGGACGGCTCCTGAATGATGCCGATCTATTTAAGCTGCAGCAGCGGGGCGACGACATCATGATGGGGCGCGCCGACGTGAACTACGATCGCATGCTTATGCAGCTTGACGAGGGCAAGGAAGACGCCAGGCGCTCCCTGCCCCAGTCTCTCGGGCACAAGGGCGCGACGCTGAACTACCGCAAAATCCTGCATATGGAGCTGGATTCCGAATACCTAGCCTACATTCGCCGCCCCTTGTTCCAGGCCATCTGCGCTCGGGCCTATGGTTCGGCAACGGCGATCGCCTGCTACCGCACCATGTTCTTCAACAAACCGGCAACGGGCGGCACGCCCTTAAATTGGCACCAGGATCGCTGGGATTGGCTAGACCGTGACCCGGTGATTACCGTTTGGACGGCGTTGGACGCTGCGACGCGGGCGAACGGCTGCGTGCGCGTTGCCCGGGGCGGCCATAAACAACCTCTCGATCCGCCGTTCCCGGGCTGTACCATGCCCCAAGACGAGGAAATTCTGGCGCGCCTGCCAGACGCCCATGTGGATTACCTGGAGGCCGAGCCTGGCGAGGCGATCTTGCTCCACACCCATTTGCCGCATGCGTCGGGCATCAACGCCACGGGGAAACCGCGACGGGGACTTTCCGTAGTCTACATGGATGCCGCCACCTCTTCCGAACGCGACCTTCCATTCACGACCCTTTTCGGGTCCGGCGCCTAACGGACGGCTTGGACGATTTTGTGAAGTACTGAGTGCACTACCTGACGGACCGCATCTGCGACCTGTTCAAGTCGGTAAAGAGCCAAGTCCGCCTAGTTGTCGGCGTCCGCGATGGTTTGTCGGGCGAAGGCAATTGTCTCTTCTGCAAATCGCCACATGTTGGCTTCGCGCACGTCGGAACCGGTTTCAAGGGTCATGGCTCGGCTGACCGGGCCGACGACGGCGAAGCAAGTATGGCCCGGCGCGTCGCCGTAACTGTTGCCCGTGGGACCCGTGGCACCGCTTTCGCCGATGCCCCATGTAGCGCCTAGTCGATCGCGAATATCCGAGGCAAGGCGGCTGGCGTAATCCTGCGTCGCGGCGCGCATTTGGGCGTCGAACTCCGAAAAATCGAGCAAACCGCGCCGGGCTGCGCGGGTGTAGATGACGCCGCCGCCCATAAAGTACTCAGATGCCCCCGGCACCGACAACAACGCGGCCGACACCAGCCCGCCGGTTGAGCTCTCTGCGATGGCGATGCTTTCGCCTCGGTCCTTGAGAAGCTGGCCCAGCGCCGCGCCCAGTTCGGTCATTCGGTCCATGGCTTAATTGAACTCGTGCGGGGCAAGTATCTGACGGACGGTGTCGCCGCGGTCCAGAAGGTCAAAGCCATAGTTAAGCTCATCAAGACCGATGTGCCGGTCGATGAGCCGGTCGACGGGCATGTCGCCCCGTTGGAACGCATGGATGAAGCGCGGAATGTCGCGAACCGGCACGCAACTTCCCATATAGCTCCCTAGCACCGACTTCTCGTTACTCACCAGATCAGCGTGTTCGAAGTTGAACTGTGCGCCGGCCGGTGACAAGCCGGCGGTGACGACGGCGCCGCCACGGGCAATTATGGCGTAGGCCGTCTCCATGGCCGGGATGGTTCCGGCAAGTTCGACGGCGAAATCGACGCCACCGCCGGTCAGGTCCTTAACTTGTTCAACAACGTCGTTGTCGGTACCGTTAATGACGTGGGTGGCGCCCAATTCCTTGGCCAATTCCAATTTTCGCGCATCCGTGTCGATGGCGATGATCGCTCCAGCGCCGGCCAGCTTGGCGCCCATGACGCCGTTCAGGCCAACCCCGCCAAGACCTAGAACCGCGACTTTGTCGCCGGTGCGAACGCGGGCCGTGTTGATGACAGCGCCCGCACCTGTCATCACCGCGCAACCGAACAGGGCGGCGTCGGCAAGCGGCACGGATTTGTCGACGACAATAATGCTGCCCCGGTCCATTACTGCGTATTCGGCCATGCAGGAAATACCCGAATGGTGCCCGATCGTGTTGCCGTCAGCGTCGCGAATGCGCGAACCGCCGCCCAGAAGTTCGCCCTTGCCGCCCTGGGTTGCCGCTGTGAAGCAGTTCTGCGGTCGTCCCTCCAGGCAACGCACGCAACGCCCGCAGGCGGCGCTAAACTGAAATACGGTGTGATCGCCCTCTTTCAGGTCCGTGATAGCCGAGCCAATCTCAACGATCTCGCCGGAACCTTCGTGGCCCAGCACGATGGGCAGGGGCCGGGCCCGCGAACCGTTGATCACCGACAAATCCGAATGGCAAACTCCGGCGCCTGCAATCTTCACCAGGACCTCGTTGGGGCCCGGCGGATCAAGTTCGATCTCTTCGATGGACAGCGGCTGGCTCTCGGCATAGGGCTTTTCTGCCCCGGTGGTGCGTAGTATGGCAGCACGGCATTTCATGGCGGATCCTCCCTCGTATCATTACGTCCGTGTTATCCTGATCGCTTCGAGCGCGCAAGCCGCTGGTATTTCGTATTAAGCGACGGGCGTGGTGCGGTTCATCAGAACTATCACGCGGCGGTTCATTTCGTTGTCCCCGCCATCCAGCCCATACACGTTAAACCGCTGTTGTTCCCAGCCCCGTGTTGTGGAAATCTTGAAGCCGCCGGCCTTTTCTGCGACCGCGCGATGTGACAAGTTTGCGTCTCTCCATCGCCACCGTGCGGAGCCCTTGTCCATGACCGACGCCCCATGATTGAGACCGCGTTGGTGTTGATTTCGCCGCTGATCGACCCGATTTCCACGCCGGAACTGTCCATCGTCTTTGCTACCATGGTGTTGGCTGGGTTCATGCGGGGATTTGTCGGGTTCGGCAGCGCGTTGATCATCATCATGATCTTTAGTGCCATTTTCGGCCCCGTTGTGGCGGTCGCCACTGCCTGTCTGATCGGGCTTCCAACGGTATTTCAGCTGATTTCCACGGCGATCCGCCATTCCGAGCGCGCCTTAGTGCTGCCCTTCGCCATTCCGGCATTCATCGCGGCGCCGTTCGGGACCTTGGTTCTGGTGTCCACCGACCCGGTGCTCATGAAGATTGCCATCTCCTTGTTCATCCTGGCCGCGGTCGCGCTCATTTACCGGGGATGGCGGGCACGGAGCGGCATTGGGACAAAAACCATGTTTTGTTTCGGCGTGGGAGCCGGTCTTGTGCAGGGCGCGGCCGGGGTCGGCGGACCACCAGTTGTCGCCTTGGTCTTGTCGCGCCCGGGTGACGCCGAAACCCAGCGCGCTAACGTCATAGGCACGGTAAGTGCCCTTGCCCTGTCTTCACCGGTTCCGCTTTGGTACTATGGTCTGTTCACGCCCAGTGTATTGATACTGTGTCTTGTGCTGTTCCCACTCTTCACATTGTCGGTTTGGGCGGGGGCCCGGTTTTTTTCTGGCGGGGGACAGCGCCATTTCCGCGGCGCGGCCCTGTTGATGCTGGCGGTGATCGGGATGATCACGCTGGGGCTAGCAGTTCAGGATTATCTGGCACGGGGATAGGCGCCACCGCCCAGGCGCGAAGCCTGTCGGCAAAGGCCCCTTACACGGCCGGTAACCGATGGTGAAGATCTGTGCCTTGCCATTTTCCACGGCTGGCAACGTTGGGAACCAAATGATCGTGAAACTCGTCCTTGGCCCGGGCCGCCAAGGCATTGACAAAAGCAGCGTCGAACGCAACGTTGGCCTGTTTCCGACAACCCGAAAACCCGACCACGGACCCCTGAGCAAACCATGACCAACAGTTTCCCTCCTGCCCGCTTCCCCGCCACCCGCATGCGCCGCAACCGCCGCACCGACTGGCTGCGTCGGCTGGTGCGTGAGACCCAGGTGACTGTGGACGATTTGATCTGGCCCGTCTTCGTGGTCGATGGGGAAAGCCAGCGAGTGCCAGTGGAATCCATGCCTGGTGTCGACCGTCTGAGCTGCGATCTGATCGGCGAAGCGGTTGGCCAGGCCTGGGGCCTGGGCATCCCCATGGTCGCCATCTTCCCTTACACAGACGAGAGCCTGAAGACACCCGACGCCCGCGAAGCGGTCAATCCGGATAACCTGGTCTGCCGGGCCGTGCGCGCCATCAAGGACAGCGTTCCCGATATCGGCGTCATGTGCGATGTGGCGCTGGATCCGTTCAATTCCGATGGGCACGACGGCATTGTCCGGGACGGCATCATCGTCAACGATGGATCGGTAGATGTCTTGTGCCAGCAGGCCCTAGTCCAGGCCCAGGCCGGCTGTGACGTGATCGCGCCCTCAGACATGATGGATGGACGCATCGGCGCGATCCGCGCTGCCCTGGACGGGAATGGCTTCGAACACGTGGCGATCATGTCCTACGCGGCCAAGTACGCCTCCGGATTTTACGATCCTTTCCGCGACGCCGTGGGCTCCGGTGACGCACTGAAGGGCGACAAGAAAACCTACCAGATGGATCCGGGTAACACGGACGAGGCGCTCCGCGAGGTGGCCTTGGATATCGCCGAGGGCGCCGACATGGTGATGGTCAAGCCGGGCCTGCCCTACCTGGACGTGGTTTGGCGGGTCAAGGAAGCCTTCGGCATGCCTACCTTCGCCTACAACGTATCCGGCGAATACGCCATGCTGCGCGGCGCCGGTGAAGCAGGGCGGCTGGATTATCCCAAGGTCTTGATGGAAACGTTGGCTGCGTTCAAACGCGCTGGCGCCGATGGTATCCTCACCTATGGCGCCGTTGATGCGGCAAATTATCTGAACTCAGGTTAAGGTGCACCCCCGGTGGATCTCCAACAACCGGCAGACATCGCTGGAAAACTCCTGGCACATGGGGTCGAGGATCGCCGAGTTGCTCTCTGAAAAATGCGTCGGCAGGCCCATTCCATCGCCGATCCGCCAGCAGCGTCTAGAGGTCACTGCCCTGTTCCACGTCGACACCCATAATGTCGCCGGTGTCCATTTCCTTCGACGCCAGGCTCAAATGGACCCGCACGTCTATCATCATGGCTCTACGCCCGTATAGGCTTATGGAGCCCGTCACTTCCGGCTGCGCCAGCGGTATGGAGGCGAAGTTCTTTGGCGCCAAAATTTCCTAAACATTAAGCTCGAGAATACCCAATATCTGGTTTTCGATAAAGAAGGTCACGTAATCATCCAGGTCCTCATCGGGATGTTTGGCCACGAGATAGGGAGACAGAAGAGAAAGACGGCTAGTAACTCTTTGCGGTTATGTCGCCGCTGTTTGCCGCCCTCTCTGCCAAGCCGTTAACTGCAGCAGCAAAATGGGGAGCGCTAGCACCATGCCGATGAAACCGGAATTTAATCCGGGCGCCACCACCAAGATCGCCGCAATGCCCAGCATCCAGCGGTGCCAAGGCCGCATGTCGGCAACGAAGTAGCCTGTGAGGGCCGCACCCAGCATGACGATGCCCAAGGCACTGCCACCGGTGGCGATGAAGAACTCCTCCCATGTAAAGTTGTCCAGCACCAACAACATTGACGGCGCGTACATGAAGACGAAAGGCACCAGCGCTTTTGCCGCGCCCAGCCGGAACGCCGTATTGCCGGTCTGCATCAGTGGTGCCTGTGCGATGGTAGCGCCGGCGTAAGCGGCCAACGCCACAGGCGGGGTGATGTCTGCCAGGACGCCGTAATAAAAGACGAAAAAATGCGTCTGCATGGAATCGACGCCAAGCACTGCCAGGGCCGGCGTCGCCATGGTGGCGAGCACCAGGTAGGTGGCGGTTGTCGGCAAGCCGGCGCCCATGATGATGCAGGAACCCGCCACCAGAATTAGCGTCATAAACAGTGTCGCGGAATGCACCGTCAGCAGGCCGGTGGGATCAAGGGCGCTGATCAAGGCACCGAAATCCGACGCGAAGGCATTGACCATTGCGGCGATGTTGAAAGGCGTGCCGGTCACGGTTAGCACAC
>CAZNWX010000048.1:0-11348 GCA_964576415.1 uncultured Magnetovibrio sp.
CTGCGTGCCCCCTCAGAACAAACCGACAGCGTCGGAAGTCAACGCCTGCCAGCAGTTTCTTGCGGATGAGATTGCCGCCATGCAGTGCTTGGAGGTGATTTTGGCCCTAGGTGGGCTTGCGCATGGTGCCGTGGTGGCGACCTTGGGACATCGCAAGAGCGCGTGGAAGTTCGGTCACAACCTACGCCATGACCTGCCAGATGGGCCGGTTCTATTCAACAGTTATCACTGTTCGCGCTACAACACGAACACCGGCCGTCTGACGACGGCCATGTTCGAGGACGTGTTCCGCGCCATCGATAGTCATTTATCAAGGTAATCCAATGGCCCGATGGCCGTAATCACGCGAAAATCGATCCTCCGGGCCTTTTCTGGGCATTGGCGTTCGGGTAATCTGAGGGTAACAGGAGGAGCTTATGTCGGCAGAGATCGTCAGCCTAAACCAATACCGAAAAGCCAAGTAGAAAGCCGAAAAAGAAGAACAATCCGCCGCCAATCTCTTGCGTTATGGTCGCAGCCGGGCGGAAAAGCGGGCCGAAACAGATGCGGCGGCGAAATTACGCGTAGATATGGATGGCAGGGGTCTGGACGACGATCCGGCCGACGGTAGCGGTTGAACAACGCCGCACAGCCGCGGTTCACCCCCGGTGGCCGGGCGCTCCATTTCCTAAAGGCTAGGTGTTGTGCGGGATTGAGGCGGGCGAAGGCGTGTGAACGCTGTTATATTAATTTTCAACGCGGAACGTTGCGCCGGCGTTTCGTCATCTTCGGGACATTGCTGCAACCTCCATCGTTTTGGAAAGGACACAGAACAAATGATCGACGTCTACACCTGGCCGACGCCAAACGGCCACAAGGTTCACATTATGTTGGAAGAATGCGGATTGGAGCACAACATCCACGGCATCAACATCCGCAAGGGCGATCAGTTTTCGGACGATTTCCTGAAAATTAGCCCAAACAACCGTATTCCGGCCATTGTAGATCAGTTTGGCCCCGGGGGCGCGCCCTATTCGCTGTTTGAATCCGGCGCGATCTTGATCTACCTCGCGGAGAAGACAGGAAAATTTCTACCCGCAGAGGGCTGCGCGCGCCACGATACCCTGCAGTGGCTCATGTTCCAGATGGGCAATGTTGGCCCCATGTTCGGTCAGGCCCACCACTTCCGTAATTATGCGGCGGAGAAGATGGAGTATTCGATCGAGCGTTATACCAATGAAGCTGGCCGTTTGTACCGAATTATGGACAAGCACTTGGGCGAAAACGAATATCTGGCAGGCGACGAGTACACCATCGCCGACATCGCCACCTTCCCCTGGTCTCGCGGTCCAGAACGGCGCGGCCAGGATATCGAACAGCTGCCCAACGTGAAGCGTTGGATTGAGACCATCCAGGCTCGACCGGCGGTGGCCAAGGCACTTACGGTTTTGGGGGAACACCAAAGCAAGCCCACGGATGTAATCGACGAGGAAACCCGCTCCATTATGTTTGGTGCTAAGCAGTTCGAAAACCGCTGATCCGTATTGCCCATCGCCCATCGCCAATTAACTGGACAGATGCAGCATGTATTTGCATAGATATTAATTAATATCTAAAAGAACAAAACGTGCCGAAAACCCTGAAAGCAAATATACAAACCATATATGAGGTAAATAAACGCTAAAATATCCACATATAGATATTTGACCTTGGACATATTAACATCGTCGACCCGCCGTGTTCTGGGGATAGGCTGACCGTCTCAGGTATAGGTTAGCACTAAGTTGTCCTAGTCCAAATATGCCAGCGACACGTTCGTGGTGCCGCCGTCATATCTGCGAATGGCGCAGAATTTCGCTTCTGGACTCGGTCCGGTTACATCCAGGATGTGGCGCATCGCCGCGCCCAATCGGTAATGCAATGGATGTCAGAGGTGCTGTCCGTCGGCTGCGCTAGCAAATTATCCCAGCGCTATTTAAACGGCCGTGCGACGGCTCTGGCGAATGTAAATTGCCAAGCCTGCGCATCTATAAGGGGCCGATCGCTGAGATCCAGAACGGGCCAGTCGTTGGTTCAATTCTGACCAGGCGGTAGCCAGTCGTCTACCTGCCCATGGTGCGCTGATTTCTGCGGTTTCTGACACTCGCGAGCCCATTTTTCCCTGGTTCCGATTAGATTCCCGAATTCAGGTATCGGTTTGGGGTCCTGGAATTCGCCCAAGGCTGAGCCCCGATGGCGCTGAAACTGGGCTTCGAACCGGGCGTCGCCGTCGGTTGCGGGCGATGGGCTAGCTCAAATCCCGAATGAGGCGCTGTTTCTGGCGGTTCCAGTCCTTGGTTTTCTGGGCGTCGCGCTTGTCATAATGCTTTTTACCCTCGGCGATGGCGATCTCCGCCTTGGCTAGGCCGCGGTCGTTGAAATAGATGCTGAGCGGCACGACGGTCATGCCCTTACGCTGGGTCGCATCCCAGAGCTTGGCGATTTCGCGTTTGTGCAACAGAAGCTTGCGATCGGCGCGCGGCTTGTGGCTGACTATATGCGCGCCTTCGAATTCTGGGATGTAGGCATTGCGCAGGAAGACCTCACCGTTCTTCACGTCGGCATATGATTCCCCAATACTGGCACGCCCGCCTCGCAGCGACTTCACCTCCGAGCCCTTCAGTATCAGACCCGCCACCAGCGTCTCTAGAATATGGTAGTCGTGCCGCGCCTTTCGGTTCTGCGCCGCCGTCTGCCCGCTCGGGCCCTTGGATTTCTTTTTCTTGGCCATCGTCGTTGCCGGCCGGCCGTATGGGCTTAGTTCAGCAAGCCCACGGTCACCAAAGCGTTGCGGACCTTATCCTTGCTCTCGTCCGCGATCTCGCTGATCGGCAACCGGGCTTCCGAGCTGCATTTGCCAAGCAAGCTCGCCGCATACTTCACCGGCCCCGGGCTGGCCTCGCAGAACAGAGCCGAATGCAGCGGCGTCAACTGGTCCTGCAGTTCCATGCAGCCGGCGATGTCGCCCTCGCGCCATTTCCGTTGCATATCAGAACACATCCGCGGTGCCACGTTGGCGGTCACCGAGATACAGCCCGCGCCGCCGGCGGCTAGGAACGGCACGGCCGTGCCGTCTTCGCCGGAGAGGAAGCAGAAGTCGTCTCCATCCCCGTTCATGGCGATCCGGGTCACCTGTGGACGGCCTAGGTCCATGGTGGCGTCCTTGACGCCGACGACGTTCGGCAGTTTTGCCAGTTCCGCCATGGTCTCCGGCGTCATGTCGACGATGGAGCGAGGCGGGATGTTATAGATGATCACCGGCGCGCCCACGTCTTGGACGGCATTGAAGTGCTGATACATGCCTTTCTGGGTCGGTTTGTTGTAATTGGGCGTCACGACGAGTACCGCGTCTGCAGCCGCTTCTTTTGCATGTTTGGCCAACTCGACTGCCTCGGCGGTAGAATTGGATCCGGCGCCGGCGATGACGGGCACGCGACCTTTCGCCTGTTCGATGCAGATTTCCGTAACTTTCATGTGTTCGGCGTGGCTGAGTGTCGGAGATTCACCGGTGGTGCCACAGGGGACTAGACCGTCCGATCCTTCCTCGATTTGCCATTCGACGAAGGCGCGAAAAGCGTCCTCGTCGACCGAACCATCCTTGAACGGCGTGATTAGGGCGGGTAGCGAGCCCTCAAACATCAATCTACTCCTGGGTAAACGCCCGAAACCACAGTGTCCCGAGCCTGAGGGGCGGACCTTACGCCCGATTGCAGGCCGGGGCAAGGATTGGCATTGGGCGCTGTTGTTCGCCGGGGCAACCAACTGGCTGGTAAGGACCGCCAGGATCGGAATCTTGGGCTCCCACCTTCGGCCCCGCGTTCGTTGCCTTCGCGGCTACGCTATGGGATTGGAAACGGCCTAGGATGGCCTGGGATGGCCTAGGAAGGCCTAGGATGGCCTAGGAAGGCCTAGGGGGAGGCCTAGGATGGCCGTTACGTCCGTCGCATCGTTTCGGATGTCGCGGCCTTCTTATACCATGGCGCGGCGCGGCGATATGGCCTTCATTAGCTTTCAATTTGCGCCCTAATTCCTAGCTGTTCCCGGCCAGAACCTCCGCCACCTCGACGTGCCTGCCTTCGGTCACGGATTTGATGCCGGCCTTGATCACGGCGAGGCTTTCCGTGGCGCTGTCGCCGCCCACTTCCGGATTGGCACCGCCTTCCGCCGCGTCGGCCCATTCGATGAGTTGTTCGGCAAGGGTGTCGACCTTGTCGACACTGACCTGGTATTGCTCGTTATGCCCCTGGTTTAGGGCGCGTAGCCCGTCGAACAGGTTATAGTAAGCGCTCATCTTTTTACCGTAGATGTTCATGACGTAATATTCGGACGCCGACGCGTAGCAGGTATTGAGCGATGAAATGGCGCCGTTCTCATGGGTCAAGAGAAGTGAGCCAACATCTGGGTTGTCGCCCGGCAAAACCAATTGCGAAGCCATGCCCGAAACCGACTTGATCGGTCCCAAGAGCATCATCAAGACGTCTACGTAGTGGAGACCGATCTGCAGCATGACGCCACCCGGCATGCCCTCGGCCGTGTAACGCCAGTGGCCAGGCTCGAATTGACCGGCGCGATCGCGGCTGATGTTAGCTTCCGCATTGACCATGACGCCGAAGTCGCCGGCGGCAATCTTGTCACGGATCCAGCGGAAATGCCCCTCCCGCCGGCGCTGATAGCCGACGCCCAGGGTTACGCCTTCATTCTGGCAGACCGCGGTGATGGCGCGGGCCTCACCGATCGTGTTGGCGATGGGTTTATCCAGGAAAACATGCTTACCGGCTTTCGCGGCCGCCGCCGTGGTTTCCAGGTGTACGTGGTTTGGCGTGGTGTTAATGATACCTTCCACATTGTCATCGGCCAGGATGTCCTCAAAGCTGCCGGCCGCTTCGCACCCGTATTTTTCCGCAAAGGCGACGCGTTTGTCTTCCGATCGGGTGAAACACGAAACGACTTCGACACGGCCGCCGGTACGGCCCGCGGCGTCCGCAAGCACATCCGACCACCAGCCGATGCCAATGGACGCAACTTTGAACGGGGATTGGGACATCAACCGGGCTCCTTTTGATAGGGATCGACCTTGTTCCGCGTGGAACGCAGCGACCAGTATATGGACAGCGCCGCCAGACATAGGAACGTCAGGCTGATCGGCGAGGTAAAGAAGATGGAAATATCGCCCTTGGACGATGTCAGAGCGACCCGCAAATTTTCTTCCAGGGATCGGCCCAATACCAGGGCAAGCAGCATGGGCACCACCGGCATGTCGAGCCAGCGCATGGCCAGTCCGACGAAACCGAAAAACAGCATCACATAGACATCGAAGAAGTTGTTGCGGAGTGCAAAGCTACCGATGACGCACAACACCGCAACGGTCGGCATCAGCAGCGCGCGCGGCGTCGCTAGCAGCTTCACCAGGATACGGAGCCCGAGGATGGCGATGATAAAGTTAAAGATATTGGCCCAGAAGAATGACCAAATGAGGCCGTAGGCGAAGTCACCCCGCTCCAGGAACAGCAGCGGTCCTGGCGCCAGGCCGTGGATCGTGAGCGCGCCGATTAGGATCGCGGTCACCGGATCACCGGGAATACCCAGCGTCATCATGGGGATCAAGGCACCGCCAGTGACTGCGTTGTTGGCCGATTCCGGCGCGGCGACGCCCTCGGCGCAACCCTCGCCGAACTGTTCCGGTTTCTTTGAAGCCTTGCGGGCGTAGTCGTAGCTGATGAATGCGGCGATGGGACCGCCGGCACCGGGCAGGATGCCTAGGAACGAGCCGGTGAACGAGCCGATACACACGGGCAAGCGAATTGCTCTCAGATCGGACAACTTCGGCATGATCGAGGTGAGTTTGGCCTGCGCCTGCTTGCCGGCTTTGCTTTCACGAAGGTTGTCGATCAACTGAGGGATCGCGAACAGGCCAATCATGGCAGTCAGGAAATGCACACCGGCCATCAGGTTCGCCTCTCCGAAGGTGAAGCGCGGCGTACCCATAACCGGGTCCTGGCCGATGGTCACCAGGGCCAGGCCCAAGGCTGCCGACAACAGGCCCTTGACCAGGGATTTTGCGGCGAAACTGCAAATGATTGTGAGCCCGAAGAAGACCAGGGAGAACATATCCTCCGTTCGGAACTCCAGGGCCACGTCGGCCAAAAGGGGCGCGATAAATAACAGACAGAGGAAACTGAACAGGCCGCCGACGAAGCTCGCCGTGATAGCGATGCCTAGCGCCCTGCCCGCCTCGCCCTTGGCGGCCATGGCGAAGCCGTCCATGGCGGTCGCTGAAGCTGACGGGGTGCCGGGAATGTTCAACAGGACGGCGGAGAAACTGCCGCCGGTCATGCCGCCCACATAGAGCCCCAACAACAACGCGATGGAAATATCCGCGGGCAGCACGAAGGTCACGGGAAGGACGACGATGATCCCCGTCGAAATGGTCATGCCCGGGATCATGCCTACCACTAGGCCAACAAAGACGCCGATGCAGGTCGAGATCAATGGCAGAAAGCTACTGGCTTGGCTGAGGCCGGAAATCGCTTCGGGGCTCATGCGACGATCCCCGTTAATAATCCGCGCGGTAGAAAGACCCCGAACCCGTGCCGGAATAGGAGGTAAAGCGCCGCCGTGACGGCGATGGTACCGGTGCCAACATAGATTGGCCGGCGTTCGCCGAACAGCACCATCATGGCGGCAAAGAACGGTAAAGTTGCCAGAATAAAGCCCAGCGTCGGCATGGCGGCCAGATAGATCACGAAGACACCCATGGCGGTTATGATCCGGTTGCGCTCCGCCGTGTCCGTGTCGAGCACCGTTTCCTTGGGTCGACGCAGGCTGCGAACCAGTAACCACACGGAAAGGATCAGGATGGTCGCCACGTTGATCCAAGGAAAGAACGATGGGTCCGGCGTGTTTGGCAAGGTGCGCACCGGCAAGCCTGCCGTCAGCACACCATAGCTAGCCGCGAAAACGATCAAGACTATAGCTGCGATACTGTTTTTCCGTCGCATTTCAGGGTCTCGTTGGGAAGGGAGGAACGACGGCCCGCCGTGTGCGGCGGGCCGTTCCTATAGGCTTATTTAGGCTTCTTCGAGCGGTATAGACCGGCGCTCTTGAATATCTTCTTCACTTTCGCATCTTCGGCCGCTAGGAATGCCGAGAACTCCTTGTGGCCCATAGGTGCTACCGTGAACCCCTTTTTCTTTGCTAGCGCCATGAAGGCGTCGGACTTTGCCGCCTTGGTCATGGCGTCCGCTAGCTTCATCTTCACATCGGCGGGAGTGCCTTTTGGAACCGACAGGCCCCGAAACAGGTCCAGTTCCACGTCATAGCCGAGTTCCTTGGCCGTCGGCACATCCGGGAACAAGGGGCTCCGGTTGGCGGTAGGCATTAGGAGAATTTTCAGCTTCTTCGCCTTGGTCAGACGTACGGCGCCTGTCAACGGTGAAATCATTGCTTGGGATTCGCCATTCAGGACGGACTTGTTGCGGCCCTTGATCCCCTTCGGCAGATGGATGACGTCGCAGCCCGCCGCGTTCATCAGCATGATTGCCGCGGTGTGTGTGGAACTGCCGGTGCCGGAGTTGGCCACTTTCAAAGTCCCCGGCGCGGCCTTACAGGCGGCGACGAATTCCTTGAAGCTATTCCATTTGGCATCCGCCCGCACCACGAAGGGTTGCGGTTGGTATTCGACCCGGCCAATGTGGTCCATGGCGTCGTAATCGAAGGTCGTGTTGCCCAGGTTCGTGGTCGTCAGAACGGAGGTAGAGTTCCAACCGATGACATGACCGTCCGGCTTGGAATTGGTGATGTAGGTGTAGGTGATCGCGCCGCCGCCGCCCGGTTTGTTCACCGGTGCCAGCGGGACACCCAGGACCTTGGCCATTTCCTTGGCCAGAAGGCGGCCTTCAATATCGGCGCCGCCGCCGGCCCCGAAGGGAATGGTGAATTCGATAGGGCCGTCCGGAAAAGCTTTCGCCGCCGCCGCCGCCGCGACAAGCCCGAGCGCAACTGCCCCGGCCATCACTGTGTTGAGTGTCTTCATCGTGGTTCCTCCTGTTTTGTGTGATTTTCTTGGTAATTTAGGCTCTTACTCAGAGCTCGACCCCTACGGCTTCGATGGCCGCCTTTGCGATATCCTCGTCCTGTTGCCAGTCGCCGCCGCTGACGCCGATCCCGCCCAGGCATTCGCCGCCGACGATGATCGGAAATCCCCCTTCCATGGCGGTCCAGCGGTTTGCCCCCGCCGCAAGGGACAATCCGATGGCATGCAGAGTGTCCAATTCCTGTCCTTGGGCGCCGCGGGTGGTCGTTGGGCGTTTGTTCGACGCCGCCGTCACCGCCTTGGTGGTGGACGAATGCACGGTATGGAAACGGCCGCCGTCCATGCGTTCCAGCACAACCATATGGCCGCCTGCATCGACGATGGCGATGGTCGCCGCGATACCGAACTCCTCCGCCTTGGCGATGGCGGCTGCGAGCATGGTTTTCGCGCCTGCCGTGGTCAGGCGTTTGGTGTTAGCAAATGACATGAAAATGACGCTCCTTAGGTTCGGTTTGTTCTTGTGTTGATCGAAGCGTAGCGAAATCCCGATCGGCCGTCTATGGGTTACAAAAGTCATCACACCCATAAATCTATGGAATTATGCGGTATACTCAGATGAACTAAAAGTATTTCAGAATTAGATATTTACAACCCCGGAAAACCAGTCACCACGCCCTTACAGGATCGCCCAAGAGACCGGTTTGGTGAAGACACATCCCGCTGTCGCCAATCCGGAACTTAGAGGGGCGAATGAGTTCGGTCGGGGTGACCCGGACCGAATGCAGTTGGCGGTCTAGATTGGTTTCCTACAAATGTAGGAACCGGCGGAGAACCAGAAATTGAGACGCTATGTCGTGGTCCTGCAAGATGTAATTCTGCAGAAAATCTGAAATATTAGGACGACGATACGTGATCTCAGCAGTGGATAGGTAGTAGCCTTGGGGTTGCTGAGTCTGCGTCATGGTTCGGCCCTTCAATTACAAGTTGATGGTTAGCTATCACTCTCCAGGAAAGGCAAATTTTTTGAACTCTGGTAATGAATGTCGTTACGCTTCACAAAAACATTAAATATTTGAATTTACTTAGTAGTGAGCTGGCGAGAGTGCTGTCAAATCGGTTGGGCTCACGCAGGCGTGGGTTGTCGGTACGGATGCGCGCACGCTAACCTCACCATTGTCCGGTATGCGACTAATAAGTTTGGTTGGAGGATGGCTCCTGCGACGCGTTGGATTGATATTGTTTTTTTTACTGGTGGCCGTCGTCTTGACGCCGGCAATAGCGGCCGAGCGGATCCTGGGCGACGTCGATACCCTTTTGATGCGAGGCGCTCTGAAGGCGGCAGCGAAACAGCACTGGAAGAAGGTGCGGAGCCGAGAATCCCGGGTTCGAAATCCCATCGCCCGGAAGTTGATCACCTGGCGTCGCTTGACCGGAGATGGCGTCACGCCCACGTTCGACGAGGCGGAAAAGTTTCTGGTTGAAAATCCGGATTGGCCCCGGCACGAACGCCTTTTGCGCCGTGCCGAACAAGCGTTGCCCATGTCCTGGAAAGCGGAACGGGTAGTTTCCTGGTTCGGCACGCGCGAACCGCTGAGCGCCTTAGGCGCGGCGCGGCTTGGCGCAGCGGAACAAGTCATGGGTGAGACAGACAAGGGGTTGACGCGTATCCGCGGCGCGTGGATCGAGGGTGATTTCTCCCGTGCCCAGTCGCGGGCTTTCTACAAGCGATTTCGTAAGATCCTGACGCCGACCGATCATCTGGCGCGATTGGACCGGCTGCTTTGGGACGGCCGACACAGCGCTGCCAGGCGGTTGCTGCCACTGGTCGACAAAAGCTGGCAGCGCCTGGCGCAGGCGCGGATCGCACTTCGGCGCCGCGCCGGTAACGTGGACGCCCTGATCAAACGCGTTCCGGAGGCACTCAAATCACATGCTGGCCTAGTTTACGAACGCCTGCGATGGCGCCGGCGCAAGAACCTGGATACGGCCCTCGAACTGGCCAAGACTTTGGAGAAGGAACTTCCGCAGGCCGAGATGTGGTGGGAGGAGCGCGCCATATTGGCGCGGCGCGCGCTGCGCAAGGGGCATGTGACCGACGCCTATCATATAGCTAAGAACAACGGGTTGGCGCCCGGCGGCGCAGCGTATGCCGAAGCGGAATGGCTTTCCGGATGGATCGCGCTGCGTTTCCTTAAAGATCACGACGCCGCATTTCAGCACTTTGAGAGGATGCACGGCGCCGTCAAATACCCGGTCAGTATCGCCCGCGGCGCCTATTGGGCGGGCCGCGCCAAGGAATCTGGCGGGCATATGAAACGCGCGGTTCATTGGTTCGGCAAGGCCGCGGATCATCCACTGACATATTATGGACAACTGGCCTTCGCCCGCCTATGGCCGGGCAAAAGCTTAAAATTGCCCATCGCGGTCGATCTTTCGGAGGCCCCGATGGAAGTCTTCGACAACCATGAAATAGTCAAGGTTATCCGCATTCTTGGAGATTTGGCGGCTCATGATCTTGTGCGGCACTTTATCCGAAGCCTAATGGCTCTGTCCGAAGACCCGCAATGGTGGGCCCGAACTGCCCAGTTGGCGCGCCTGAGTGGGCGGCCGGACCTTTCCATTCGCATTGCCAACAAGGCCGATCGCAACGGCACGCCCCTGCTCCGCAACGAGGCCTTTCCAGTACTGACACTGCCAAAATTGCCGAAAACCGCCACATCGAATCCGCCCGAGGTGCCCCTGGCATTGGCCATGATCCGGCAGGAGAGCGCCTTTCGGATCACCGCGCGCAGTCATGCCGGCGCGCAAGGGCTGATGCAAATCATGCCCGCGACGGCGAAAGTCGTCTCGAAAGGACTAAAAATGCGCTATTCGCGCCTGCGGTTGTTCACCAGTCCTGAATACAACATGACGCTTGGACAGAGTTATCTTGGCGATCTCCTAAAGCAATTCCGGGGTTCTTATGTCCTGGCGCTCGTTGGCTACAATGCTGGCCCGCACCGGGCGCGCCGCTGGATCAAGTTGCATGGCGATCCACGCAACCCCGACGTCGATGCGGTCGATTGGGTGGAGATTATTCCTTTCGACGAAACACGAGATTACGTCCAGAGAGTATTGGAAAACCTGCAGATTTATCGTCTCGTGCTTTCCAAGACGGAAGTGGCGCTCGGGTTGGAGGGTGATCTCCATTTATCCCACAATTGACCAGGGTGCCGGCTTGTCGGTTGACCGACCAGTGACCCCATGCCAGAACTTGACGCGTCGACCCCATGCCCTAGTTCGGAGGCTTCGCCGATGA
>CAZNWX010000049.1:0-11231 GCA_964576415.1 uncultured Magnetovibrio sp.
AGGCGACGCAGGCCCTGGCGTTCTTCCGCCGAGGCGCCTTGGTTCACCGCCGATGCGCGGGCACGTATCTCGCGCAAGGCCTCCGATTGATAGCCATTTCGGCGAACTGTCTGACCCGATAATTCGGCGTTCGCCAGTGTTAACCCATCCGTCATGCCTGCCAAGCTATCGGTAAAAGGTTAACGGAATCTCAAAACCGTCAATGGCGGCCGTTAAGCAGGCTCGGGATGACGGACAAAGGCGATGTCCTCGCCGCTTCGGAAATGTTTGAGCGCCCAGGTGACGCTTGGGAAGGCCAGATCGTTCCAGGGGATATCCGACCATTCGACAAGCTTGACGTCTTGGCTTTCCGGACCGGGACGGAACTCAGGCGCGGTCAGCTCGGCGCGATGAATTACGTACACCTGACTGATCCGTGGGATCTCATAGATGCCAAGAACGCCCGTGATATTGATCTGGGCTTGCGCTTCTTCCCAAGCCTCGCGGGCCGCCCCTTCGGCGAAGGTTTCGTTAAGCTCAAGGTATCCAGCCGGGATTGTCCAGTACCCGATCCGCGGCTCGATCGCACGTTTGCACAGCAGAATTCTGTCTTCCCAGGTGCACACGGCCCCCACCACAACCTTTGGATTCTCGTAGGCGATATAACCGCAATCCGGACACGTCAGTCGTGGCCGGTCATCGCCCTCGGGGACGATTTTTACGGATGGGCCAGATAGGTCCGTTGCATTACTCATTGGACTCAATGTGGCGATCTCGGTTTGAGAACGCAAGGTACTGTTCCGTCCGGTAATGATTTTAACAACATCTCAGTCGGCAGAATGATTCTAACCATATGAAAAATAAATCATTTTCCAACTTGGTAGGGAGTGATACGGTGCCCTCAATGTGCGCCCGGAGAAATGGGCACGGAAAAATACGATGTGAAAGGTGAGGATTGTCAACGGCAATGGCCGAGAATCGCCAATTCGAGCATGAGTTCCTCGATCTCAAGGGGGAGGGCATGGAGGACCGTACCTTTCTTGGTGGTATGCGCCTGGGTGTGCGCAGCACGTTGTTCTGGGCGCTGGGATTCGCCTCGCTGTTGACCCTGGGTGTCGTGTTTGTGCATGTGGACCAGCGGACAGTCACGGCGATTGATGATTGGCGCGCGGCCCGCGAAGTCTCGATCCTGATGACCCGGACGCAGTCAGGTCTGGCGCGTGCCGAGGCGTTGGAAAAGACCTATGTGCTCGATAAGAAGCGCGAGTTGGCGGATGCCTTTTCCGAGGAACTGTCACGCGTCGGCATGGCGTTGGACGAATTCTATGGATTGCCGCAATCCGGGCCCGTTCGCCAGCATATCGCAACCCTACGCGATGGTGTTGAGCAATATGGCCAGCAGTTCGCCCAATTTGTAATCGCCGAGGAGGCATTGAGCCCTACCACGAATACGAACATGAGTCCCCGCCTGCAGAGCCTGACGGCGCAACTGAGCCAAGAATTTACGGCCGCCGGGTTTGCCAACCTGGCCGATCAGATAGCACGCATTGTTCGCCAGGGCAGCGAGGTGCTGCGTTCGGGGGAGCGCGAGGGCGTCACGGAAATACGCGAACGGTTCCGGACCCTGTCTCAGTTTCTGAAGGCTTCGAAGATACCCAAGGCGACCAGGGACAATCTGGAGAAGAAGCTCCAGGCGCATCAAAAGGACCTGATGAAGACTATCAACAGCCGATTTGCCCTGGAACGCGAGCGCCGACATTTCGGTGAGATTCTGGCCTACGTGGCGCCCAGCACGGACGCCTTATGGGAGTTCAGCAACGATTTGGATTTGAGCACGGCGCGGCACCTCGACCGGGCCCGCAGCTTCGCGCGGTATTCCATCGCCGGCGCCACGGCGGCAGTGTTCCTATGGTTCATGTTTGCGGGGATTCTTTTGTTCCAAAGCGTTATCAGCCCGCTCCAGGACTTGGCCTTTGCAGCTGCGCGCCTGGCCGGCGGAGATCGTGGAACACAGCTCCTGGCGCGGGGCAACGCCGATGCCACGGGTCAGATTGCCCGCGCCCTCGACAAGTGGATCGACGATATGGTCGACGCAGACGAGGTGCGCCGAGAATTGGATCAGGTGCGCACCAAACTTGAGTTGACGATCGCCGAGGCCGACCGCAAGTTTCAGGCGGCAACGGGATCGGTGGCGCTGGCCCCGCGCGTCGAGAGTGGGCAATCCGAACGGACACCGAAACCGACGCCTCAACCCAAGACCGCGTTGGCGGCGCCAAACCCGGCATTATTCGCTGTCGAGGTGGGCGATACGGGACCGATCTCGTCGATCTCTCAGCAATTGACCCATTTCAGCGAATCCGTGACTGCCGCTGCCCAGGACGTGGAACGAACCGAAACCCTGATCCGGAACATCAGCGAAGCCACGTCGCATATCGAAGTCTTGGGTAACTTGGTGACTGCAGCCCGTGACCAGGTGAACCTGCTCGCGTTCCGGTCTTCCCCGCGTGATTATGACGCCAACGGCGCGGAAAACCTCATTCCCTTCAATGGTGGAGAGCGGAGCGAAGTTAACGCTGGGATGAATCGGGATCCGATGGCCTCGGGCCGGCTCGATGCGATCCGCGACATCACGTATCGCGCCGAGCGTACGTTGCAATCGGTTCGCGCAACCATGGAAAATGTCAATGCGGTTGCTCAGGATATTGCAAAGACGGCGTCTGGAGAGGCTTTGGAAGCTACTAATAAACTGCTGTCACAGTCCCAATACCTGCAGCACATGCTGGGCGATATCATAGCGAAGACGCATCCCAATACGGCGAACCGCCTCTCGCCGCCGATGCCGCAGCAGGACTCGCCATCAGGATCCCGCGGCACGCCGCCGCGTGAGGCCTAGGCGCGCCGCGACTTACATTTCTAGAGCCGCAACCCCAGGAAGCGTCTTGCCCTCCAGCCATTCCAAGAACGCACCGCCCGCCGTCGAGACGTAGGAGAAGTGATCCACCGCACCCGCGTTCGCCAGCGCTGCGACCGTGTCGCCACCGCCAGCGACACTCAGCAGGAACCCGTCCTGGGTCAGACGCGCCGTTTCGCGGGCTACGGCGTTGGTGCCGGCATCGAAGGGCGAGATTTCAAAGGCACCAAGGGGGCCGTTCCACACCACGGTGCGGCATCGGCCTAGACGCTGAACTAAACCGTTGATGCTGGTAGGTCCCAGGTCCAGGATCATCGAATCGGTCGGTACGGTGTCAACGGAAACCGTCTGACTTTTGGCGCCGGCCTCGAACGTCTGGGCCACCGTGGCGTCGACCGGCAGAATGATCTCGCACCCTTCTGCGGTCGCATTGGCCATGATGTCCTGGGCCTGGTCGGCCATGTCCGTTTCGGAGAGTGATTTACCCACATCGACGCCGCTGGCAAAGAGGAATGTATTGGCCATGCCGCCGCCGATGATCAATTGATCGACCTTTGAAACTAGGTTGCCCAGCACGTCCATCTTGGTGGAGATCTTGGCGCCGCCGACCACGGCCGCCACCGGGCGTTCCGGGTTCCCAAGGGCGCCGCTAAGCGCTTCCAATTCCGTTTGCATCAGTCGTCCCGCTGCCGCCGGCAGCAGGCACGCGATTGCTTCGGTTGATGCATGGGCCCTATGGGCGCAGGAAAAGGCATCATTGACGTAGGCATCCGCGAGATCGGCCATGGCCTGGGCGAAGGTGCCGTCATTGGCTTCTTCACCGGCATGGAACCGGAGGTTCTCGAGAACCACGACCTTGCCGTTATCGGCCGAGGCTATGGCCGCCACGGCGTCCGCGCCGATGCAATCGGTGCCAAACGCGACTTCCTGGCTCAGACTGGTTTGCAGAGCCACCGCCACCGGGCGTAAAGACATCTCGGGCTTGCGTTGGCCTCTGGGGCGGCCGAAGTGCGACAGGACGATGACCTGCTCACCTTTTGCCTGCAGATCGCGGATGGTCGGCAAGGTTCGTTCAATTCGTGTCGTATCCGTGACTAGGCCATCCTGCATGGGAACGTTTAAATCGGCGCGGACCAGCACGCGTTTTCCGGCGACATCTAGATCATCGATGGTGTTGAACTGGCTCAGGGCAAACTCCTCAAGGAATTAGGTGGGCGGCGCTCTTTATAGGGTGTGAGAAGGCATGAGGCCAGCGCCCGTGCGCGATCTTAGCGTTTAGCCGCTTTCGCCCGGGCGTCTGCCTCGGCGGCCTTCGCATCCTCGTCGAGAACCCGGTAGGCATTGGCCAAGCGCCGCCAGCCTTCGGGGTCGTCGGGTTCCTCCTCTAACCGGTCGGCCAGTCGTTGGACCATGCCGCGAATCATTACCTGGCGCTCCTCGGCGGTCATCTGGTGGGCTGCCTCTACGTTCTCGCGGCTTGGGCCTGGCGCGACCGATGTTGATGGCGACGGTCCCATGGCCAAGGCCTCGGCGCTGGGGGTGAAACTGCCGGGATCAACGCCCAGTTCCTTGGACGCGGCGACGATCTGGCGGCGGACCGTGGTCAGCGAAGGTGCATCCGGCGGTGAGATAAGAATCAGGTCGACCCAATCCTGGATGGCGCCGCGAACGTCGTTCGCCTGCGCCTTGGCGAGCGCTAGATAATAGCGGGCCCGCGGATTGCGCGGATCGGCGGCAAGCGACCTGTTGAACAAATCGCTGGCCTGCGCGCTAACAATGTTGCCCTGCGTCGGGATCAGGGCTTCGGCGTATTGGAGAAGGACGTACGGATTGTTTGGTGCAAGGTCATGGGCCTTTTTCACGGCTGCTAGGGCCTCTGCCGCGCGCCCTGAAGTCGTGTAGTAGTTGCTGAGGAGCATCCATCCCTGCAGGTTGTCCGGTTCGTTCTCGAGGCGTTTGGCCAATCGTTGGGCCTGGGCTTCGATCTCTTGGGCTTGGCGTTGCTCGGCCACCTGCCGGGCTTCGGCGGCAATATCGCGTTCGGCATAGGGCAGGTTTGGGAGTTCCGGCGTTCCCATCACGATGTAGGCGACCAGTGCGGCCGACGGCGTAACCAGAGCGAGGCCAATTGCCACGGGAGACAACGCGTCGCGATTCGGTTCCTCGGCCTGTTCGGCGGCGGCATCGGCCAGGGTTAGGATCCGGCGCTCGATCTCGGTTCGTGCGGACGCCGCTTCATCCGCATTGAGGAAGCCGCGGTGCACATCGCGGTCCAGTTCCGACAATTGATCCTTGTAGACGGTGATGTCGAATTCGGCCCGAGCTAGGGGATGGACGTTGTTTCGCCACGCCAAGGTTTGAAAGATTACGGCACAGACAATCAGCGAGATCAGTCCGATGAGAACCCAAAGCAGTGTCATTATCCGTCCTTGTTCAACAAATCATCGAGGCGGGCCCGCTCAGCATTGCTAAGCGATGCGGCCGCCGGCGTGCTCAGAGCGACACGGCGTTGGCGGCGATAGAACTCGAATCCGGCCAGCAGCGCCATCAGGACGAAAAGCACCGGGCCGCCCCAAAGGACTAGCGTCGCGCCCTTGAATGGCGGCTTCAGGAGGACGAAATCGCCATACCGCGACACCACGTATTCGACCACTTCGTGATCGCTGTCGCCGGCGACAAGGCGTTCGCGCACCAGGACACGTAGGTCGCGGGCTAGGGTGGCATCGGAATCATCGATGGACTGGTTCTGACAAACAACGCAACGAAGGCCTTTCGAGATCTCTCGGGCCCGGGTCTCCATCAACGGATCTGCGAGCATCTCGTTCGGGTTGACGGCGGACACCGACGGCGCGAAAGCCAACAGACCCAAGAGGACGATCAGGTATCGCATGTTAGGACGCGCCACCCTTACGTAGTTTCTCGATCATGGGCTTCAGAGTGTTTTCCCAGATTTTTTTGTCGAGCGGGCCCACGATCTTGTGGCGAACGACGCCCCTCGCGTCGACCAGGAAGGTTTCTGGTGCTCCGGTGACCCCGAAGGCAATGGCGGCGCGGCTCTTCGGGTCGTCGCCGACCAGGGCATAGGGGTCGCCATGCTTAGTAAGCCAGGCCGGCCCCGCGTCGGGGGCCTCTTCGCGCCAGTTAATGCCGTGAATGGTGACCTCCCCGGACCCCTTCAGGTCCATGAGGAATGGATGTTCGAGCTGGCAGGCGACGCACCAAGAACCGAAGATGTTGACCAACGCGACGCTGCCCTTCAGATCCGTGCTGGAGAAACCCTGGGTGTCGCGCCCCTTGATAGGCTTGAGGTCGAAGTCTGGCACGGATTTACCCGCCAGCATGTTGGGCATGCGTTTCGGGTCCTTGGTCAAGCCAACGGCGAAATAACCGGCCAAAACTAGAAACAACGCAAGTGGGATTAAAAAGGAAACACGTTGGTTCATACGGTCAGGCCCCTTGCACCGCCACACCCGCGCGGCTGCGTTTTGGCGCGCCGACCCGGTGGCGTCGGTCCGTCAGGCTGAGCGCGCCACCAAACACCATGATCAATGTGCCGATCCACATCCATACGACCAGGGGATTGAAGTAGAGCCGCGTCACATAAGCGCCGTCGATGCCGTCCGGATCACCAATCACGGCATACAGGTCGCCAGCCAATTTGCTGTGGATCGCGGCTTCCGTTGTTGGCTGTTTGGAGACGTTGTAGATCCGCTTTTCGGCGGCCAAATTGGTCACATGATCGCCGTTACGGCGGACCGTGAAGTTGCCGGCGACAACGCTGTAGTTCGGGCCTTTGCTGGTTTTGGCACCGTCGAAGGTGAATTCGTAGCCGCTGACCATGACTTTGTCGCCCGGTTTCATGACCTGAATGCTTTCTACCGTCCAGGCCCCGGCGCCGGCCATGCCGATGATGCCGACCGCCAGGCCCAGATGACCCAGGGTCATCCCCCAGCTAGCCCGCGGCAGGCGGGTAACGCGGCGCAGCGCATCGCCGAAGGGGACCTGGAAGAGACGGATGCGGCCGGCCAATTCGGTCAGGGTACCCAAGGTCAACCAGACACCAAGCGCTAGCGCAATGACGCCCAGAACGGGGCCACCCTGATAGGCGTTGTAAGCCAGGAGGCCGGTCAATAACGCGGCACCAAAGGCCAAACGGAGGCGTAGGAGCGCCGGCGCCACGTCGCTGCGCTTCCAATGCAGGAAGGGCCCGATGGCCATGGCAACGATCATTGGAATCATCAGGGGAATGAATACAGCGTTGAAGAACGGTGGCCCCACCGAGACCTTGCCGCCGCCCAGGGCATCCAGGAGAAGCGGATATAGCGTGCCCAGGAGCACTGCTGCGGCCGCGGTGGTCATGACCAGATTGTTGAACAACAACGCCCCTTCGCGGGACACTGGTTGGAACAGGCCCGTGCTGGTGAGCTGTGGCCCGCGCCAAGCATACAGCGCTAGGGAACCGCCGATGACGATGATTAGTAGGGCCAGAATGAAGACCCCGCGCGTTGGGTCGGTCGCGAAGGCATGCACGGAAGTAAGCACACCGGAACGGACCAGGAAGGTGCCAAGCAAGCTAAGCGAAAAGGTGATGATCGCCAAAAGCACGGTCCAGCCCTTGAGGGTGTCGCGTTTTTCCACCACCGTCGCCGAATGCAGCAAGGCCGTGCCAGCCAGCCACGGCATGAACGAGGCGTTTTCCACGGGATCCCAGAACCACCAGCCGCCCCAGCCCAATTCGTAATAGGCCCACCAGGACCCCAGCGCGATACCGGCCGTCAGGAAACACCAGGCCGCCAAGGTCCAGGGGCGCACCCAACGCGCCCAGGCGGCGTCAACCCGGCCCTCGATCAACGCTGCGATGGCGAAGGAAAAGGCCATGGAGAAGCCCACGTAGCCCAAGTACAGCATAGGTGGATGGAACGCGAGGCCGGGGTCCTGTAGGAGTGGATTGAGACCTTGGCCGTTCAGGGGCGGTGGAAATATCCGTTCGAATGGGTTCGACGTAAAAAGCATGAACAGATAAAAGCCGACCGCGATCATCGCCTGCACTGCCAATACCCGGGCCTTCAGGGTCGGCGGCAGGTTGCCGCCGAAGATGGCCACGGCAGCGCCAAACAGGCTCAGGATCAGGACCCAAAGCAGCAAGGAGCCCTCGTGATTGCCCCAAACGCCGGAAATCTTGTAGATCAGCGGTTTGTCGGTGTGCGAATTGCTGGCTACGTTGACAACGCTGAAGTCGGAAATCAGATAGACGTGGACCAGGCAGCCGAAGGCCAGCGCCACCAGGAGGAATTGAAGGATCGCCGTTGGTTGCGCCAATGCAATCCATGGGCAGTGGCGGCGCTGCGCGCCGCCCAGAGGCACAGTGGATTGCAAGATGGACATGAAGAGCGCCAGTATGAGAGCGAAATGCCCCAATTCCGCGGTCATTGCGCGGCCTCCTTCGGTTTCCATTGACCGGACTTCTTCAGCGCCTCGGCGACTTCTGGAGGCATGTAATTTTCGTCGTGCTTGGCCAATACCTCATCGGCTTGGAATACGCCGCCCTTCAGATGGCCCTCGGCAACAACGCCCTGACCTTCGCGGAAAAGGTCCGGAAGGATACCCTTGTACTGAACCGTCACGGTTTTTGCCGTATCGGTGATGGCAAAGGCGACAACAGCGCCCTCGAGCTTCTCGACGCTGCCAGCCATGACTAGACCACCGATGCGGAGCCGTTGGGTCGGGTCGGGTTTCTTATCGGCCAATTCCGTGGGGCTGTAGAAGAACACGATATTGTCCTCGAACGCTGTGAGGATCAGCGCCGCCGCCGATCCCAACAGCAGCAAGCCGATCATCACGAAAGTCAGACGTTTGTGTTTACGTTTCACCGTTGGGTTCCTGTTGGCGACGGCGGGTCCTGGGGTTTAGGGCCGCGAGCTCGTCGCTGGATGTGCGTTGAAACCGTCGGCTCATGATCCACAGTCCTACCATAACGAAGGCGACGATAGCGTAGGCCGGCCAAACGAAGCCGCCGTATTCCCCCATATCGAAAAAAGCCGCCATCTCAGCCCGCCTTCCCGGCAGCGACCTTGTCGGCCATGTCGGCCTGCTGCACCTGGCGCATGCGGAGCGCGCGAACCTTCATGGCGTTGATCTCTCCGCGCATACGGATCAGCAAAACCCATAGGTAATAGGCCTTGAAGGCCAGGGCCATGAGAATTAACGGGGTCAGCATGCTGGCATGAATCGCTGGCCCGCCGGCCTTCAGAACGCTGGCCGGTTGGTGGAGGGTGTTCCACCAGTCGACGGAGAACTTAATGATCGGAACGTTTATAAAACCGACCAATGCTAAAATTGCCGAGGCCTTGAACCCCCGTTCGGCGTCGTCGAAAGCGTTGTTTAGGGCCATGTAACCTAGATACAGGAAGAACAGGATTAGCACCGACGTCAGCCGTGCGTCCCAAACCCACCAGGTTCCCCACATAGGTTTCCCCCAAAGTGAGCCGGTCACAAGCGCCAGAAGCGTGAAGCAGGCGCCAATGGGGGCCGTGGCCCGGGCCGCAAGGTCAGCCAACGGATGCTTCCAGATCAATGCGGTTCCACAGGCGGCGGCCATGGCCGTATAGCAAAAGAGCGCCATCCAGGCCGCCGGTACGTGGATGTACATGATCCGGACCGTTTCGCCTTGCTGATAGTCGGCGGGCGACGCGAAAAGGCTGAAATACCATCCGGTCACGAAAAACAGAAACGTCATACCCGCGGCCCATGGCTGGACCACGTCGGCCAGGCGCATAAATCGTGTCGGATTTGCAAACCGATGAATCATAGGACCATTTTCTCCTCCGGTAGCCAGGTGCCGGACACACAACGATATCGCAATACGAAATGTGGTGGAAAGAGGCCTAGGCGCAAGTCAATTATCGATGCGTGGCGTGCGAGGGTCATGATCGAAGCGCTTGCCTTAGCGCACTTGCCGATACCCATGGGCACAAAGCGAGCGTGGCTAGCAACAACCCGCCCAGGGCGAGAAGGTGGGATTTGAACGGAAACCCGCCTAATCCGGCGTCGACGGCGCCAACGCCGAAGATCAGAACCGGAATGTATAACGGTAAGACCAGCAAGGAGAGCAAAACGCCGCCGCGCCGGGCCCCGAGTATCAAGGCAGCACCAATGGCCCCAATCAGGCTCAAGCTCGGCGTGCCCAACGCCAGAGCCGAAATCAACACCGCAAAGCCATCGGCGGGAAGGTTCAGGAGGATGGCCAGGACCGGGGCCGCAATGATGAGAGGAAGGCCGGTGGTCAGCCAATGGGCCGTCACCTTAGCGACGACGGCGATCTCCAGCGTGATTGGTTGCAGGATTAGGATCTCTAAACTTCCGTCCTCATAATCCGCATCGAACAGGCGCTCCAAAGACAGCATGGAGGCTAAAAGAGCCGCCACCCAAATGACCCCGGCAGCGATGCGGGCGAGAATATTCGCTTCCGGCCCGACGCCGAAGGGGAATAACACGACGGCGATGACGAAAAACATCACGACCATGACGCTGTCCATACCTTGTCGGTAGGCTAATTTCAGGTCGCGGCTAAGGATGGTCATGAAACTAGACAAGGGCCGGGTCCTCGGTGATGTAATCACTGAGATGCAACACGGCGTGGTCGGTCAAGGCCAGGTTCTGATGGGTAGATGCCACAACCATGCCACCCGCTGAGCGGTGCTCGGCGATGGCGTCGCACAGCGCCGCAATGGCATCGACATCAAGGGCGGTGGCCGGTTCGTCCAAAAGCCATAGATTGGCCGGCACAGCGAGAATACGGGCCAGATTAACCCGCCGTTTCTGACCGGCAGACAGGAACTGACCCGGTACGTCTGCCAGAGGGGCGATCCCAAGTTTGTCGATGGCGCCGGCCACATCCGACTGTGGCGTGCGCAACCGGGCCCAGAACGCCACATTCTCCGTGACGGTCAGGACCGGTTTTACCGCGTCCGCATGCCCCACATAGTGCGTCCGGCCATAGTGAAGATCAGGGTCATCCGTGATGCCTGCATCGGAATCGGACCATTGAATTCGGCCTTCCAATGGCTGGATGAGACCGGCCATGAGCCGCAGTAGGGTGGATTTTCCGCTGCCATTGGGCCCACGCAGAACCAAAGCGTTACTGGGCTGCAGCGCGAACGACAGGTTTGCGAAGACCAGACGGCCTCCACGGACACATCCCAATCCTTGACCTGAAAAACTCGGCATAGGCCTCACAACGCCTTGTTCTCGAGATATTTTCGGACCCTAGCGCAAGCGCCCGGAAAAAAGAAGCACCGCTTGTGTTCCAGCGGCAGGGCAAAAAACTGCGGCCGGGTTGGGG
>CAZNWX010000050.1:0-11215 GCA_964576415.1 uncultured Magnetovibrio sp.
CTCCGGGCAAACCGCGCGACTTGCGAAATCTGCAAACTGAGTCCATATCTTCGCCAAAAATCAGGGCCGGGCGCGTCGCGCGGACCTACGGGGTGACTTTTAATAATGGAAAGACAGACCGATGACCAAGGAAACATTCACATTCCAGGCCGAAGTATCGAAGCTCCTCGATATCGTTGCCCACGCGCTCTATAGCCAGAAAGAAATCTTTCTTCGCGAGCTCATTTCGAACGCATCGGATGCCTGCGACAAGCTGCGTTACGACGCGTTGACCAACCCAGGCCTCGTCGGGGGATCGGGCGCTTACCAGATCACGCTCACAACGAACAAAAAGGCGAAGACGCTGACCGTCTCCGACAACGGAATTGGGATGAACCGTGACGACCTGGTGGAGACACTGGGCACTATCGCGCGGTCCGGTACCCAAGCATTCATGGATACACTCACCCAGGCAAAGGGCGCCAAAGATAAAAAGAAAAATGGCACCGACACATCCGACATCGATTTGATTGGGCAATTCGGCGTCGGGTTCTACTCTTCTTTCATGGTCGCTGAGCGGGTGGAAGTGGTGACCCGCAAAGCCGACGAGGAAGCCGCCTGGCTTTGGATTTCGGACGGCACTGGTGAATTCACCATCGACGAAGCGACGCGGGACCAACACGGGACCGATGTCACGGTCTACCTGAAGCGGGAAGACAAGGAGTTCCTGGAACCGCAGCGGATCGAACACATCGTCAAAACCTATTCCGATCACATCGGCATTCCCATCATCCTGGCAGGCGCCAAAAAGGATGAGGAAGACCGAACCCTGAACCAGGCTTCGGCACTGTGGACTAGGGAGAAGCGGGACATCTCGGATGAGGATTACACAGAGTTTTATCATCATGTCGGCCAAATGTGGGATGAGCCGTGGCTGACCCTGCACAATCGAATCGAGGGCGTCATATCCTATACGAATCTGTTGTTTATTCCCTCCAGCCGGCCATTCGACCTGTTTAATCCAGAGCGCAAAGCGCAGCTAAAACTTTATGTAAAGCGGGTTTACATCACGGATAACTGCGATGAGTTGCTGCCGAGTTATATGCGGTTCGTCCGCGGTGTCGTGGATTCGGAAGATATCCCGCTCAACATAAGCCGCGAAATGCTGCAGCACAATCCGGCTTTGGCAAAGATCAAGAAAGCGTTGACCAAACGCGTCTTCAACGAGCTGAAGAAGAAGGCGGAGAAGGCGCCCGGCGAATACGCCGAGTTTTGGGGCAACTTTGGCGCCGTGATAAAAGAGGGGCTCTACGAGGATTTCGATAACCGCGATGTGCTTATGGAATTGACGAGGTTCCGGTCCACCACCCAAGAGGGGCTGATCAGTCTGAAAGACTATGTGGAGCGAATGCCCGAAGGCCAGGACGCCATCTTCTACATCGCCAGAGAAGACGCTGAGGCCATCGCCCAAAGCCCGCAATTGGAGGGCTTCAAGGCGAAGGGCATCGAGGTTCTGTTGCTGACGGACCCAGTGGATGAGTTCTGGATACCCTCTATCGGCGCGTTCGAAGAGAAAACCTTCAAGTCCGCGACCCGTGGTGGCGCCGAGCTCTCGGCAATCGGTAAGGACAAATCGGATAGCGATGCCAAATCAGAAGACGGCGCAACATCCGACGGCGGGCCAGATAACGCCAAGGTCGAGCCGCTGATCGCCGCGTTCAAAGTTGCCTTGGGCGATAAGGTCAAGGACGTGCGCACGTCGGAGCGCCTAACCGACAGTCCGGTTTGCCTGGTTGCCGATGACGGCGACATGGACATGAACATTGAGCGCTTGCTGAAACAGCACAATCAGTTGTCGGAATCTACGCCGCGGGTTCTGGAGATCAATGCCGATCATGCGCTGATCACGAAACTCGCAAAAAAAGCCAAGGCAGCGAAGGGCATTGATGCCGCCGTCGAAGAGGCGGCGTTCCTTCTGTTGGATCAAGCCCGGATTGTGGAGGGTGAACCAATTGCGGACCCTTTGGCCTTCTCCCGGCGTATGGCGGCGGTGATGGAAAAGGGGCTTGGCACCTAAGCGGCCGCAGCCCAGCGGTTCTCCTTGAAGTGACGCAGTTCTTCGGACCTTTCACCGTCTCGTGCCATCAGCCTATGGATAATGGGATCGGCCAAATCTTCCTCGAGCGTCCGCGTGCTCTCAAGGGCCTGCTGCGGCCTATCGCCAACCAAGTGCTGAAGCGCTTGGAACAGGATGGAATCCTCCGATCGGAGCATGGCGGTGTGACGGTCTAGCGTCGGGATGTCCCGCAATCCTATGATCGTTAAACTATGAAGCCACTGCAAAAAATTTTCGGGCTATAATCCAGATAATGTTTCCAAGCGGCCGCGACTTGAATTTTCGGCGCGACCTGATCGCAATCGTCGCCACCCCTTGAAGCTATAGCAGTTTTCGTAAAGGGCAACTTAGCCTTGACCCACCGTTCGGTTCGGGCTTGAGTACGCCGCCTGCATTCTCCAATATGCCTCGGCTTGTGCCCGGAGTGGATATCCGGGCATTGGAGATGTGGCGAACCCGGGTCAGCCGGGGCGTGAATGGGAGCAAAACGGCCGGAACCGGATAACCATGTCCGATACCACGCCGGCGGCAGGGGGGAGACGACCGAGATGACTGATCAAGCATCGGGGCCGGTTGAGCGCGACACAATTCCGAAGCTTCTGGAACACAACGTCAAGGTTCGCGGCGACAAGCCGGCCATGCGCGAGAAGGATTTCGGCATCTGGCAAAGTTGGACTTGGGCGGAAGCCGCGGATGAGATTCGCGCACTTGCTTGCGGCCTCAAGGCTATTGGTCTCAATGAAGGCGACAAGATCGTCGTCTGCGGCGATAACCGCCCGCACCTTTATTTCGCGATAACCGCCATCCAGGCCGCCGGTGGCGTGCCCGTCCCTGTCTACCAGGATTCCGTCGCCGAAGAGATGCAGTATATTTACGAGCACGCAGAGGCCCGTTTTTCGATCGTCGAAAACCAAGAGCAGGTCGACAAGATCATCGAAATCATGGACCGCACCCCAGCCCTGGAGCGGATCATATACAATGATCCAAGAGGCCTTCGAAACTACACCCAGGCGTTCCTACTGCAATATTCCGCGGTTCAGGATCAGGGTCGCGAGTTCGACTCGGCGAACCCCAGCTTCTACGCCAACAGCGTTGTCGCGAAATCCGGCGACGATACGTCTATAATGCTCTACACGTCCGGTACCACGGGCCGGCCGAAAGGCGTGATGTTGAGCTACAACAACATGATCAAGAACGGTCAGAACTGCGCCGAAATGGAAGGCCTGGACGAAACCGATAGCATGCTGGCCTATTTGCCCATGGCCTGGATCGGCGACAATATCTTCTCGCACGCCCAGGCCTATGTCTGTGGCTACTGCGTGAACTGCCCTGAGAACTCGGATACGGTTCTCGAGGACCTTCGCGAGATCGGCCCTACCTACTTCTTTGCCCCGCCCAGCATCTTCGAGAACATTCTGACCTCGGTGATGATCCGGATCGAAGACGCGGCCGGCTGGAAGCAGCGCATGTTCCATTATTTCATGGACCTGGCGAAGCGCGTGGGTCTGGATATCCTGGACGGGAAAACCGTGTCGTCGGGTGACAGGTTCCTTTACTGGCTCGGCGGCAAGCTGGTCTACGAGCCGCTGAAGAACGTGCTCGGCCTGTCCAGTGTGCGTCTGGCGTACACCGGCGGCGTGGCAATTGGACCCGACATCTTTATGTTCTTCCGTTCACTCGGTCTTAACCTGAAGCAGATTTACGCATCCACTGAGGCCTCCGTCTTCATCACCATTCAGCGCAATGGCGAAGTCCGCCCGGAAACGTCAGGCAAACCGGCGACGGGCGTGGAATTGAAAATCGCCGACGACGGCGAGGTGATGTTCACCAGCCCCGGCGTCTTCCAGGCCTACTTCAAGAACGATGAAGCAACCGCCAGCGCGAAAACGGCTGACGGCTGGGTTCACACCGGCGACGCGGGTTATATCGACGATGACGGCGACCTTCGGATTATCGATCGCTCTAAGGATGTCGGCAAACTGAACGACGGCACCATGTTTGCACCGAATTTTATCGAGAATAAGATGAAGTTCTTCCCGCATATCCGCGAGGCCGTAACCTTCGGCAACGAAAAGGACTACGTGGCCGCTTTCATCAACATCGATATGGAATCGGTCGGCAACTGGGCCGAACGCCATAATCTTCCTTACTCCGGTTATACGGATTTGGCCGGCCAGCAACCCATCTACGATGTGATCCAGGATTGCGTGGAGCAGGTCAACGCGGACTTGGCCTCCGACCCAAACCTGAGTGGTTCCCAAATTCGCCGCTTCTTAATTTTGCATAAGCAACTGGACGCCGACGATGGTGAATTGACGCGGACCCGAAAGGTTCGGCGCAACGTCGTTTCGGAGCGCTATCAGGATCTGATCGACGCGCTCTATTCGGACAAAACGCACTGCGAAGTGGAGGCGGCCGTGACCTTCGAGGATGGGCGGACCGGCACGGTCCGCGCCGATCTGCAGATCAGAGACGCCAAAACGACGGACGCGGGCCCGGCCGCGGCGGCCGCCGAGTAAGCTACAAGGAGACGCCAAAACATGGCCCCCAACGATACTGCCGCCTCTCCCAATATCTCGCCCGGCGTGACAACGCCAGACGGGCGTACTATTGGCGATATAATCCTCAATGTGGAAGATGTCAGCCTCGCCTTTGGCGGAGTGAAAGCCCTAAGCAACGTCAGCTTTAACGTCTTCGAGGGTGAAGTCCGGGCCATCATCGGGCCGAACGGCGCCGGCAAGAGCTCAATGCTGAATTGTATCAATGGCTTTTATAAGCCGACGGAAGGGACGATCACTTTTAAAGGTGAATCCCATGCCGCCATGGAAACCTACGAAGCCGCCAACCAGGGGATCGCTCGGACGTTCCAAAATATCGCTTTATTCCGCGGCATGACTACGCTGGATAACATCATGACGGGCCGAAACTTGCAGATGAAAACGAACTTCATCATGCAAGCGTTATACTACGGGCCGGCTCTTAAGGAAGAGTTAGAAAACCGCGAAGTCGTCGAACGTGTCATCGACTTCCTGGAAATTCAATCGATCCGGAAAACCGTTGTCGGCCGCCTTCCTTACGGTCTGCAAAAACGCGTCGAACTGGCCCGGGCCCTGGCGTCCGAGCCGGACATGCTGTTGTTGGACGAACCCATGGCCGGCATGAACCACGAGGAAAAAGAGGACATGTGCCGCTACATCCTCGACGTGAACGATGAATTTGGGACAACCATCGTCCTGATCGAACACGACATGAGCGTGGTCATGGATATTTCTGACCGCGTCGTCGTCCTGGATTACGGCCAAAAGATTGCTGACGGCACCCCAGACGAGGTGCGTGGCAACCAGCGGGTCATCGATGCCTATCTTGGCGTGCAACACGATTAACGGGGAACAAACGGTACCATGGAAGTCTTCAACACATTCTTCATTGCGCCCTTCGCGGACATGATCGACAGTCCGATATTCCTTTTGGAAGTGGTGATTGGCGGGATCCTAGCCGGCATTATGTATTCCTTGGTGGCGCTCGGTTTCGTTCTGATCTACAAGGCCTCCGGCGTTTTTAACTTCGCCCAAGGCGCGATGGTGCTATTCGCAGCGCTGACCCTAGTGGGGTTGATGGAGCATTCTGTGCCCCTAGTCCTGGCAATCCTTGTCACGCTCGCCGTCATGATCGGATGTGCATACCTAATTGAACGCTGGCTGCTGCGGCCCTTGGTCAACCAGGCACAGATCATTCTGTTCATGGCGACCATTGGCCTCAATTTCGTTTTCGAAGGCGGTGGTCAAATCGTTTGGGGATCAAACGTCAAAAAACTGGACGTCGGCATTCCGGAGAAATCCTTTGAAGTGGGCGGCGTCCTGCTCAACACCTTCGATTTGACGGCGGCCCTTGTCGCAGCGGTTTTGGTTGGATTTTTGGCCATTTTCTTCCAGAAGACCACTGTTGGCCGCGCGCTTCGGGCAGTGGCGGACGATCACCAAGCCGCACTCGCGGTTGGTATCCCCCTGAAGACCATCTGGGTCATCGTCTGGTCGGTCGCGGGCTTCGTTGCGCTTGTTGCCGGTATCATGTGGGGCGGCAAGGCGGGCGTGAGTTTCTCGCTGGCCTTGATCGCGCTTAAAGCGCTACCCGTTTTGATCCTTGGCGGATTTGAATCGGTTCCGGGCGCCATTATCGGCGGTCTCTTAATCGGTATCTTCGAGAAGGTTTCGGAAGTCTACTGGGGCCCCGCCTTCGGTGGCGCCATCGAGGGGTGGTTCGCCTACATGGCCGCCCTGGTGTTCCTAATGTTCAGACCACAAGGTCTGTTCGGCGAAAAGATTATCGAGAGGGTGTGAGCGCATGTTCTATCGCGAGGCAGGTCAGTTCAAATCGAGCTACCAGGCCGATCAGGCCATCTTCCCTATCGTCCAGGACCGCTGGTTCATGGCGTTGGTCATCGCCGTGGCCTTCGTCCTCATTCCTTTTTTCGCCGACGAATATTGGCATCAGGCGGTGATCATCCCATTCTTGATCATGTCTCTGGCGGCCATCGGCCTCAATATCCTTACGGGGTATGCCGGCTTGGTCAGCCTGGGCACTGGTGCGTTTATGGCCGTCGGCGCCTATGCCACCTACAAGATATCTACCGCCTTTCCGGAATTGAACATCATCATCGTTTTCTTTCTGGCTGGCGGGATCACAGCAGCAGTGGGCATGGTATTCGGGGCGCCAAGCCTTCGGATCAAAGGCTTCTATCTCGCCGTGGCCACCCTGGCGGCTCAGTTTTTTATTCTTTGGTGCTTCAACAAAGTCGAATGGTTCTTCAACTATTCTCCGTCGGGCACCATCACGGCGCCGCCCCGGGAAGTCTTCGGTATTCTGATTACGGGCCCCGAGGCTTCGCCCTTGGCCCGCTACTATACCTGCTTGATTTTTCTCAGTGTGTTTGCCTTGGCCGCCAAGAACATGGCACGCGGACACGTGGGTCGCTCTTGGATGGCGATCCGGGACATGGATATCGCCGCTGAGATCATTGGCATCCGTCCCCTGCAGACTAAACTCTCAGCCTTTGGGATTTCCTCCTTTTACTGCGGGATCGCCGGCGCTCTCTACGTCTTCTGTTGGCTTGGCAGCGTGGAGACGGAGGCCTTCGATATCTTGAACGTCTCATTCCCCGTATTGTTCATGGTTATCATTGGCGGGCTGGGGTCGATCCTGGGCTCCATTCTTGGCGCGGCATTTGTGACGTTGCTACCTATTTTCCTCACCAATGCGCCGCTAATGATCGGACTGGTGGTCGCGGCTGATGTAGCGAAGCATATTGAAGAAATCATCTTCGGCGTCCTAATCATGTTCTTCTTAATCGTCGAGCCCCACGGCCTGAACCGGCTATGGCAGATCGCCAAGGAGAAGATTAGGCAGTGGCCGTTCCCATACTGACATCGCATGGGGCCACTTATTAATTTGATACGACAAGAATTGAACCGCATTGGGAATTTCACCGGTCGCATGCTATGATTGCGGTTCAAAATAGAGACCGGAACAAGGTCGCTTCACGAATAGGGAGACAAGTGAAATGAAAATACGTCATCTACTACTCGCAGCCGCCGGCGTCGTCGTCGGTGTTACAGGAGTTACGGAAACCAAACGGGCTTATGCCGACGACCTCTTCTTCCCCGTCATGGTCTATCGTACCGGTCCGTATGCCCCAAGTGGCATTCCGATCGCCAACGCCATTCGCGACTTCGTCGCGCTCATCAACAAGCGTGATGGCGGCATCGAAGGCAACAGGATTGTCTCCGAAGAATGCGAAACCAAGTACAACACCAAGGTCGGCGTTGAGTGCTACGAAAAGCTCAAGAAAAAGCACGGCGGCGCCATGTTCATGAACCCGAACTCCACGGGCCTCACCTACCAGCTGATCCCGAAAGCTTCAGTGGACAAGATTCCCATTCTGTCCAGTGGCTACGGCCGTACGGCTGCTGCTGACGGTCGCGTGTTCCCTTGGGTCTTCAACTTCCCAAGCACCTACTGGAGCCAGGCTTCGGCGTTCGTGAACTATGTTGGCCAAGAGGTCGGCGGTCTCGGCAAGCTGAACGGTCTGCACATCGCGCACGTGCACCACAATTCAGCCTACGGTAAAGAAGCCAACCCGACCTTGCAGGCCCTGTCGAAAAAGTTCGGCTTCAAGCTAACCCTGTTGGCTGTTGACCACCCTGGTCAGGAGCAGAAGGCCACTTGGCTGCAGGTTCGTCGTAAGCGCCCTGACTGGGTGTTCATGTCGGGCTGGGGCGTGATGAACCAGGTCGCCATCAAGGAGGCCAATGGGATCGGCTATCCAATGGACAAGTTCGTGGGTAACTGGTGGTCCGGTTCCGACGCTGACGTGATCCCGGCTGGCGATGGCTCCATCGGCTATAAGTCCACCAACATGCACGCGGCTGGCACCAACTATCCGGTGTTCAAAGACATCATCAAGCACGTCTATGGCGGCGACGCGGCGAAAGCCAAAGCCAACAACGTGGGTGAAGTGCTCTACAACCGCATGATCAACACCTACACCTTCGCTACAGAAGCCGTGCGTGACGCCGTGAAAGCGGCGGGCGGCAAGCGGCCGAACGGTGATCAGGTTCGCGCAGCGTTCGAGGGCCTCAACATGACCAAAGAGCGTCTCGCGGCGCGCGGCTTGGCCGGGTTCACATGGCCGCTGAAGGTCTCCTGCAAAAACCACGAAGGCAACGCCCCTGGCGTGTTCATCCAGCAGTGGGATGGCAAGAAATGGAAGCTGATCTCCGACTTCATTCCGGCCATGAGCGACGTCGTTCGCCCGATGGTCGAGAAGGCGGCGGCTGCCTACGCCAAGGAAAACAAAATCAAGCCGCGGAGTTGCTAACTAGCATGTCCGGTCAAACGGCAGAAACGACTGAGTTGGGGGCGGCGGAAGCCGTCCCCCTTCTCAACGTCAACAACATCGAGGTCATTTACGATCATGTGATCCTCGTGTTGAAAGGTGTGTCGCTGCAATTGCAGAAGGGCGGCATTACAGCACTGCTGGGCGCTAATGGCGCCGGCAAGACGACGACGCTGAAAGCAATTTCAAACCTGCTGCGCGCGGAACGCGGTGAGGTGACCAAAGGCTCCATCGAAGTCGGCGGTGAACGCGTCGATCAAATGACGCCCAACGAACTGGTCAAGCGTGGCGTCATCCAAGTCATGGAAGGCCGTCATTGCTTCGAGCATTTGACCGTCGAAGAGAACTTGCTGACCGGCGCCTACACGCGCCGCGACGGCCGCGCCGCCATCGCCGCGTCTCTTGAAAAGGTTTATCATTACTTCCCCCGCCTAAAAGACCGGCGGACGTCCCAAGCCGGCTACACGTCAGGCGGTGAACAACAGATGACTGCCATTGGCCGTGCCCTGATGGCCAGCCCGCACACGATTTTGTTGGACGAACCATCCATGGGATTGGCGCCGCAGTTGGTGGAAGAAATTTTCGAAATCGTCCGTGATCTCAACACCAATGAACAGGTGAGCTTCCTGTTGGCGGAACAGAACACCATGGTGGCGCTCCGCTTTGCTGAATACGGCTATATCCTGGAAAATGGACGTGTCGTCATGGACGGTGAGGCTAAATCGCTCCGGGAAAATGAAGACGTGAAGGAATTCTATCTGGGTCTTAGCACCGGCGGGCGCAAAAGCTTTCGCGAGGTTAAGCACTATCGCCGCCGCAAGCGCTGGCTCTAAAGGATAATCCCTTGGCCAACGGTGAATTCTACGACGATCTGGAAAGCCGGGATCCGGAAGAACGCGAACAGGTTATTTTCAAAGCCTTGCCGGGACAAATTGCCCACGCCAAGGCCAACGCGCCCTATTTTGCGGCACTGCTGACCGACATCAATCCTGATGAAATCGCCTCACGCGATGCGCTGGCACAATTGCCGGTAACGCGGAAATCCGACCTCATTGAACTGCAGACCAAATCGAGACCGCTCGGTGGGTTGAATGCGGTGCCGCCCGGCAAGATGCGGCGCATCTACCAATCGCCCGGTCCCATCTACGACGTGGACGGCTTCGGTGACGATTGGTGGGGCACGGCACGCGCCCTTTACGCCGCCGGCATCCGGGCCGGTGATGTGGTACACAATACCTTCGCATACCATTTCACTCCCGCCGGGCTGATGATGGAGACGGGTGCCGCCGCCATCGGATGCGCGGTCGTGCCGGCCGGGGTGGGTAATACGGAACTTCAGGTGCAAGCCATCGCAGATATAGGCTGCGATGCCTACACAGGGACCCCCTCGTTCTTGAAGATCATTCTTGAAAAAGCCGATGAGTTGGATCGCAATATTTCTTCGCTCACCAAAGCCCTAGTCGGGGCGGAGCCGCTTCCGCCGGCGCTTCGCCAAAACATCGAGGACAGGGGCGTCAATTGCCAGCAGATCTATGCCTCGGCTGATCTCGGAAACCTTGGTTACGAATCTCCGGCGCGCGAAGGGCTCATTGTCGACGAGGGTGTGTTCGTGGAGATCGTTCGACCCGGCACCAATGACCCCGTCAACAACGGGGAAGTCGGGGAAATTGTCGCTACGTGTTTCCGCCACGAGTACCCCTTGATCCGTTTCGGTACGGGCGATCTCTCGCGGATCATTCCGGGCGCGAGCCCATGCGGACGGACCAATACGCGCCTGCAAGGATGGATGGGGCGCGCCGACCAGACCACCAAGGTCAAAGGCATGTTCGTGCACCCGGTCCAGATCGCCAAGATCGTGGCGCGCCACCCCGAAGTGCTTAAGGCCCGCCTAGTGGTCGACAGCCGCGACACAACCGACGTCATGACCCTGTCGTGCGAGGTTGACGACCCGAACGTGGCCGCCGACGGTGCCAAAAGGCTGGCCGAGGAAATTACGGCAACCATCCAATCGGTATGCAAACTGCGAGGCGAGGTCTGTTTTGTGGCCCCAGGCAGTCTTCCCAACGACGGAAAGGTCATCGACGACATTCGCGATCACAGTGCGTGAACGCCTCAAGGTTGAGCATAATCTCGCCACATTTCGATTCGATACTCTTCATTGATAGACCTCCTCGTTTTCGCTAGAGACACCCACCTCTCTGGTTACCTTATCGGCATCCCCTTGCCGA
>CAZNWX010000051.1:0-9523 GCA_964576415.1 uncultured Magnetovibrio sp.
TCCTCATCGCCGATGTCCTCGCGGAAAATGATCTCCACCGCGCCTTTTGGGCCCATGACGGCGATTTCGGCGCTCGGCCAGGCTAAGTTCAGATCTCCGCGTAGGTGTTTAGAGCTCATCACGTCATAGGCGCCGCCATAGGCTTTGCGGGTGATCAGAGTGACCTTGGGCACTGTAGCTTCTGCAAAGGCAAAAAGGAGCTTCGCGCCGTGCTTTATTATGCCGCCGTATTCCTGCGTGGTACCCGGCATAAAACCCGGCACATCGACTAAGGTGACCATGGGGATATTGAAGCAGTCACAGAACCGCACAAACCTGGCGCCCTTAATGGATGACGAGATGTCCAAACACCCTGCCAGCACCATGGGTTGGTTCGCGACGATGCCCACTGTTTGGCCCTCGATCCGACCGAAACCGACGACGATGTTAGCTGCATAGTCGGGTTGGATTTCGAAGAAGTCGTCCTCGTCGACCATCTTCGCAATCAGCTCCTTCATGTCATAGGGCTTGTTCGGGTTGTCAGGAATCAGGCTGTCGAGGGACATTTCCACCCGGTCCCAAGGGTCCGTGGTTTCGCGGACGGGCGGTTTCTCGCGATTGTTCGCCGGCAGAAAATCGACGAAGCGGCGGAGATACAGTAGTGCCTCCATGTCGTTTTCGAAGGCCCGGTCGGCGACGCCGGACGTCCCTGTATGGGTGCTGGCGCCTCCTAGTTCCTCATGTGTGACCTCTTCGTGGGTCACCGTCTTCACCACGTCGGGGCCGGTGACGAACATGTAGCTGGTGTCGCGGACCATGAAGATGAAGTCGGTAATTGCCGGCGAATACACCGCGCCCCCGGCGCACGGGCCCATGATCATGGAAATTTGCGGCACCACACCCGACGCCATAACGTTTCGTTGGAAGACCTCCGCATAACCGGCTAGCGACGCCACCCCTTCCTGGATCCGCGCTCCGCCAGAATCGTTTAACCCGATGACTGGCGCGCCGACCTTCATGGCCTGATCCATTATCTTACAGATCTTCTCTGCGTGAGCTTCCGAGAGCGAGCCGCCGAACACTGTGAAGTCCTGAGAAAACACAAACACCAGCTTGCCGTTGATGGTGCCATGGCCGGTGATAACACCGTCACCTGGCACGACCTGCTCATCCATGCCGAAATCCGTGCAACGATGGCCCACGAACATGTCCCATTCGTCGAAAGAACCGGGATCAAGAAAGACACCAATACGCTCACGCGCCGTCAGTTTTCCCTTCTTGTGTTGAGCATCGATGCGCCGTTGGCCACCGCCCTGGCGGGCTTGATCGCGCTTTTCCTCTAGTTTCTGGATGATTTCCTGCATAGTCGTATGGCTCCGACAGCACCCAAATTTTATCTGGCGCTCAAAATAGGGAACCGAGCCCGGCGCCGCTAGCAAAAAAGGTCAGCCGGGGGACTCGCAATTCCCAAATAATCCTCTAAAACTATGCCCGGTCACGCCCGGCCCACGGTATTTCATGGATTAGCGGGATGAACGCACCGATCGAGAGGTAACCAATATGAGCGACCAGATGGACATCATTTACACCAAGGTCGACGAAGCCCCAGAATTGGCTAGCGGTTCGTTACTTCCTATAATTCAGGCCTTTACGGCTCCTGCCGGAATCACCGTCGGCACTAAGGACATCTCGCTCGCCGGTCGTATCCTGGCACAATTCCCTGAACGACTGACGGCCGAGCAGTTCCAATCAGACGACCTGACCGAGCTGGGCGAATTGGTGAAGATGCCGAGCGCTAACGTGATCAAGCTTCCAAACATTTCCGCGTCCATCCCGCAGCTCAAGGCCGCCATTTCCGAATTGCAGGAGAAAGGCTACGTGCTTCCCGACTATCCAGATGATCCGCAGACCGACGACGAAAAGGCCATTCAGGAAAAATACGATATCGCGAAGGGCAGTGCCGTGAACCCGGTCCTGCGGGAAGGTAACTCCGACCGTCGCGCGCCAAAGGCGGTTAAGGAATTTGCCAAGCAGAACCCACATTCCATGGGCGAATGGCTGTCCACGTCGAAAACCCATGTGTCGTCCATGTCCAATGACGACTTCTTCTCCAACGAAAAATCAGCCACGATCACCGACGCCCAGGCCGGTGACGCCCGTATCGAATTCGTTGCCGGCGACGGTGTCGTCACGGTGTTGAAGGACGGTATCCCGCTACAACCGGCGGAAGTGGTCGATTCCACCTACATGAGCGCCAAGGCGTTGCGGAGCTTCCTGGTAACTCAAATTCAAGAAGCACGCGATCTCGGAATTCTGTTCTCGCTCCACGTCAAGGCGACGATGATGAAGGTCGCTGATCCGATCATCTTCGGCCACACGGTTTCGGTCTTTTTTGCCGACTTTTTCGCCAACCACGCCGAAACCCTAAACGAATTGGGCGTGGACGCAGACAATGGCCTCGGTGAACTTGAGAGCAAGGTTGCAACGCTACCGGAAGCTAAGCGCGCCGAACTGGAGGGTGATCTGAAAGTGGCGATGGATGCCGGCCCGGATTTGTACATGGTTAACTCCGACAAGGGCATCACCAATCTGCACGTCTCTTCCGACGTTATCATCGACGCCTCCATGCCGGCCCTGATTCGCGCTGGTGGTAAGGGCTGGGGGCCGGACGGCCAAGAGTGCGACACCAAATGCGTCATTCCCGACAATAGCTACGCGCCGGTCTATGAGGAGACCATCAACTTCTGCAAGGAACATGGCGCCTTCAATCCGTCTGAAATGGGTACTATCCCGAATGTCGGTCTGATGGCGCAGAAGGCCGAGGAGTACGGCTCCCACCCACAGACTTTCAAGGCGCCTGCCGACGGCACCATGAGGGTCGTCACTGCGAATGGCGATACGGTGCTGGAGCATCAGCTCGAGGGTGGCGACACATGGCGGATGTGCATGACGAAGGACGGCCCGATCCGCAACTGGGTTCAGTTGGCCGTTTCCCGGGCCCGCGCCACGAGTACGCCGGCCGTGTTCTGGTTGAACGATAACCGAGCCCACGATGCGGAATTGATTAAGAAGGTGAACGACTACCTGCCCGATCACAACTCGGACGGTCTAGAACTCCACATCATGGCACCCCGCGAAGCCACGCGGTTCTCGTTGGAGCGAATGAAACAGGGCCAAGACACCATTTCCGTCACCGGCAACGTGCTCCGGGACTACCTGACCGATTTGTTCCCAATCCTGGAGGTCGGCACCAGCGCCAAGATGCTGTCCATCGTTCCGCTCATGAACGGCGGCGGTCTATTCGAGACCGGCGCAGGCGGTTCTGCGCCAAAACACGTCCAACAAATGGTTGCCGAGGGCCATCTGCGCTGGGATTCGCTGGGCGAGTTTTGTGCTTTGGCGGCATCAATGGAACACCTGGCAAAGACTAGAAACAATCCCAAGGCGCAGGTTCTGGCTGATGCCCTGGACGCCGCTACCGAGCAACTTCTCATCAACGACAAATCGCCACGGCGCCGCGTTGGCGAATTGGACAACCGCGGCAGCCACTTCTACCTCGCTAAGTACTGGGCCGAGGCGTTGGCCGCCCAGAACAGCGACGCAGATCTTAAGGCGCACTTTGCGACCATTGCCGATCAGATGAACGCCAATGCGGAAACGATTTTGGCCGAACTAAACGCCGCGCAGGGGAACGCTGTCGACTTGGGGGGGTACTACAAGCCGGAAGACAGTAAGCGTGACATCGCCATGCGACCGAGCGCCACGTTGAACGCCATCTTCGGCTAAATTGAAACGCCTTTTGAAATGTGAGGCTCAGCCTCTCGCTACCCCTGAGCATGCCGTCCCTTGTAAGCACTCCGAGCGCGGCAGAAAATTGCATGGGTAGAGGAGGAAAAAACATGCCGGCCACCAATCTAATTGATAAAAACCCTTTTTGTGAACTTCTGGGAATCCGCTATCCCATTTGTCAGGCCGGCATGTACCAGGTCGCCTATGGCAAACTGGCGGCGGCCGTATCTAAAGCTGGTGGCTTGGGGGTTATCGGCTCGGCATTTATGGAACCCGAGGACCTGAGGCGGGAAATCCGCATGGTTAAGGAATGCACGGACAAACCGTTCGGCGTCGATATCCTGTTCGCCGAGGTTTCCGGCGACGACGCGACGACAACCGGATATACGCGCCAAGTGGAAGATCACATCGCCGTTACATTCGAAGAAGGCGCCCACGTCCTTGTCTCTGGTCTCGGCAATCCGGGCCGCATCGTCCCCGATGCGCATGCGCGTGGTATGACGGTCATGTCGCTTGTTGGCAACGTTCGTCAGGCAAAAGCTGTGGAGGCCGCCGGCGTCGACGTGGTCATTGCCTCCGGTCATGAGGGTGGCGGCCACGTGGGCCGGGTTGGCACGGTTGCGCTAATTCCCAAAGTGGTGGACAGCGTCAATATCCCCGTTTTGGCCGCTGGCGGCTTGGCCGACGGACGCGGTCTGGTTGCGGCCATGGCCATGGGCGCCCAAGGAGTGTGGATGGGAACCCGGTTCATCGCCACCCAGGAGGCTCGCGGCCATGACAACTATAAGCAGAAGATCGTTGCAATAGATGAGGACGGCACCGTTGTTACCCGCGCTCATTCAGGAAAACCGAACAGGATGATCCGCAACGAGTTTACGGATAACTGGGTCGGTCGGGAAAGCGAGATCAAACCTTTCCCCCAACAGCTCCGTGATGTCGGTGAGGACCGCTCCTATCGAGGCCGTATTAAAGGTGATACGGTGGGTGGCGTGCTGCCAGCGGGCCAAGGATCGGGTCTCATCGTGTCCGTTCCGCCGGCCGGCGAGGTAGTTACCGATATCGTTGAGGAAGCAAGGGCCTTGTTGGCGTCATGGGACCGCCTCTGAAATTCCGAGACAGAGACCTCTTATGAACGCGTTCCAAGCCCCTACCAAGACCGGATTTGGAGCCATTATGATGATGGCTGCCCTTTTTGGCATGGCTCTGACCAATCTGTTCGTGCGTTCGTCCATGGGCGTGCTAGCGCCGGAATTAGCTGCGGACTTGGATCTTTCGCCCTTTATTCTAGGCGCGATCGCATCTGCATTCTTTTTTGCTTACGCTCTGTTTCAAATACCCGGCGGCATGCTACTTGACCGGTTTGGCCCCCGGCGCGTGATCGTCGGGCTGTTCCTGTTAACCGCGATCGGCACGATGGCTTTTTCCTTCGCGCCGAACGGCATCACCATGCTGATCGCGCGGGTAATCATGGGCATCGGTTGTGCGGCTATATTTTCCGGCGCGTTCATGCTCATCACCCGTTTCTACCCGCCAGACCGCCTCACCAGCGTTGCTGGCAGCATGAACAGTTTCGCTATGATTGGTATGTTTTTGGCGACCTTTCCATTGGCCTATGTGGTGACGGCCATTGGATGGCGGGAAGGGTTTACCCTGATCGCTATCGCCGCGTTCGTCCTCACTGCGTTTGCTGCCGTCGTCATCCGTGATTGGCCGGGCGCACCGCCGGAGATGGGAACATCGCGCGAAAATCTCCGACAGATTTTGGATGGTGTCGGCCAAGCCTTGAAAACACGGCATGCGTTGAAGATTGCGAGCGCTGGGATCTCGCTCTCCACGGGCAGCCTGTTTCTCGGCCTGTGGGGTGGCCCCTACCTTAATGACGTGCACAGCTTGACGGAAACGGAGCGCGGCGAAGTCTTGATGTTCATGGCCTTAGCCGGCGTTACTGGACACTTTGCCTTTGGAAAGCTTGCCCGGGCGCTAAATACCCTAAAGGGTATTGTGTTGTTCGGTAGCGGCCTCGCCGCGGTCGTCATGGCGACCATGGCATTTTGGATCGACCCGTCGCGACTGGTGGTGACGTTGTTGTTCGGAGTGTTGGGGTTTGCCTGTGGCTTTCCATCGATCCTGCTTGCACACGCGCGAGCCATCATGCCGGATCGGCTCATGGGAGGCGGTATTGCGGTCGTGAATACGGGCATCATGATTTCAATTGCATTGATGCAAACGGCCGTTGGCACCATCATCAATTTCAACGCCGGACCGGATCTGACGCCCGATGCGGAAAGCTACCGCCTGGCCTTTGCGTTCCTGGCGGTGATGGCAGTCGCGTCGTTCCTCATCTACACCCGGGTTGACGATCGACCGCCGCGCGGCTGAGCGAACATTTCAATTGTCAAGTCGGCACGCCTTCGGTTTCCGCTGAGCTATCCGATCTTGAAATAGTCCGGGCGTCCCGTTGGCCAAGGGTCGCCCCACATCTGTTGACCGCCATCCACGGTAATCACTTCGCCCGTGATGAACTTGCCCGACGGCGCTGCCAAATATGCACACGCCTCGGCAATGTCCCAGGCATCGCCGGCATGGAGCATCGGGTTGGCTTCTTCATAACTCGCCGCCCCCTCCTTGGGATATAGTGAAAAAGCCGATGTCTCACAACAGCCTGGCGCGACGCAATTCACCCGGATATCATGGGGCGCCCATTCCACCGCAATGGACTTGGCCAAGTAGATCACTCCGGCGCGCGCGGCCGCCGTATGGGCGATTCCCGGCAGGCCGCGCCAGATATCGGCAACGATGTTGATGACGTTGCCGGGCATGGCGGTATCGATCCAGCGCCTGGCAGCCGATTGGGTCATATACCATGTCCCATTGAGATTGGTGTCTATGACCGCCTGCCATCCCTTCGGCTTGAAATCGATAGCAGCCTGTGGAAATTGACCGCCAGCGTTGTTGACAAGGATATCGACACCGCCGAATGCAGCCCATGCATCATTCATGAACGTGTTCACGACCTCTGGATCACGGATAGACATGACATGGGCGGATACACCGCCCCCGAAGGATTTTAAGTAGTCCGCCGCATTTACGAGCTTCTCCTCATTGCGCCCACAAATGATTAGGTCCGCCCCCAACTTCGCAAACAACGTGGCGATTGCCTTGCCCAATCCGCTGCCGGCGCCAGATACGATGATTTTCTTCCCCGTAAACAGATCGCTCCGATAAACGCTTTCCAGGTTGCGCAATTCGACGTCCGAATAACCGAACTTCGGGCTCTCTTCGGTGCTCGCGCTCATGGCAGTAATTCCTCTGCTGACATTGATGTTGTGGTCAATCTATGGCACGGGCGCAGGTCGCGACAATCCGAAGCGTCGTTGACCTGTGAAATGGGCGGGCTAGGCTACACGATTGACTTTCACGGCGATCACGAGGGGAGATGATCGATGAATGCCGAGCGCGAAGAAGACACTGCCTATGACACAAGCGCGGAAAATCTGAAAAAATTGGCAGAGCAGTTGATTTTAATGCTGCGGATCCGTTCCATTCCCATCGGCATGAAGTTGTTCGAAGATGTCGACGAGATGAAGGCCATTCCGGGCCTGCGGACACCGACGCAGGAGTTTTATTTTACCATGTGCCAGTTGGTCGGACAGGTGCGTTTGGCTGGCTTCACTCTCGGCATTGTCCATGAAAATACGCGAATGAACTCGAATTGTGGCGGCATAGTAGGCCTCAACGCGCCGGGTGACGCCTATTTAACCGGGGAGAATATGGACGGGATTTGGTTCGAGAACCGGGAGGCTTCTTTTCAACACCAGGCTCAGATGACAAGGGTGGAGCCCAAGTATTCAGGTTTGTGTGCTGCGCCACTGCGTTCAGGGCGCCTGAATCCACCGGAAATCGTGCTATTTTACGCCAACCCCGCACAAACCATCCTATTCGTTAATGGTCTGCAGTGGAAGCGCTACACCGGTGAGAGCGCGTGTTCCGACTCTTGGGGGCGCGCCTTGGCCACTGGCGAAACCTCCATCTCCATTCCCTGCTACGCCGAGCGCCGCTATGGCGGCGTTGCCGACGATGAAATGCTTCTGGCCATGCCCCCCGACGAATTCGTGCGCGGTATGGAAGGTTTGGCCGGCATCAGCAAGGTGGGACTGCGTTATCCCATTCCCGCCTACGGCACGCAGATGGATCCAGCCATGGGCATGGGGCACAGCTACCCGGACAAGAAATAACCCCGTATCAAGCCTTGCAGAGATCTAGTAACCGGGACGCTTGTTCCGCCTCGGCGCGCATATTGCGTCGGCGCTCCATGGCTTCGCGGTCTTCACCCCACCGCTCGGCTTGGTAGGCTTCGTCCAGGGCCGCTAAGTCTACCGCTTTTTCCCATGGGATATACTCGCGTGCCACGGCAAGCGCCAATGCCAAAGAGCCAAAAACCTGGGTTATCCGCGCCACGGCGGTGAGCGGGAAATCCTCAAATGCCGCAACCGTCTGGTTGAGCGCCGCTATGGCGGCGTCATCCTGGGCGACGGGCATGATGCCCGTGGTGACCAACAGGGTCGCGTCAACGTCGGTCGATAGCCAATCCAGGATCGGTTGCCAGGCCTCGGCCTGTTTTTGAACCAGTTCTGGTGGATCACTGGCCCGATAGCACAACAAATCGCTGCGTCCGTAGGCAACGGTATCGGCAACGATCGCCGAACGATTTGGGATCGCCCGGTCCAGCGCCGTGCAGGCCAATTGCATGAGTGGCATGGTGGCCGGATCGATGATATCGGTTTGTGCCGCCCACTCCCTCGCGATAGCCTCAGCAAGGGCTGCCGTTGGCAGGCCTAAGACCGCGCCGGAGGGCGTCCGAACGGATCGTCCGTCCAACGCAACTTGAAAAGCGCCTTCAAAAAGAATGGTCGTCACTTCCTGGTAGAAGCGGCGGGCTGTTTGATAGGTCATCGACGGGCCTTAATTGCCATACAGGCTTCTGATATCCTTGGAGATGCCCTCCACCGGGCTCGCCGGAGTGGCCTTCTTCTTGTTGGACGGCGTTGCACCGCCAGACGAATTGGAGGAAACCGACGCCTTATGCGACTTAAAGCCCCATTCAGCGTTGGCGAAGCTGACGCCCTCTTTGGAAACCTTTGGGCTCAGGAGGATGGAGAGTTTTATATCACCGTCGATCTTAAACTCGCGTCCGATCGATTCCGTGGCTTTTTCAGCAATTAGGACCGTGTACGAGTTCAAATCCAGGCTCATTATGTGGACGACATTAGCTACTCCGACGGCAATCGACAGAACGCCAGCCCTGAGTAAGATTTTGACCCATCGGGTCATATATTATTTCTCCATGAGGTTTTGTAGGAGATCCGGTAACTCTGCATACGTGCGCACGACTGTGCGCGCCCCCGACCTCTCCAATTCTTGAATTTCATGGTAGCCCCAAGCGACACCGATGGCTAATACTCCCGCATTCACAGCCATCTCCATGTCATAGGTAGTGTCACCGATCATGACGGTCCCTACCGGGGACGCACCGGTCTCTTCCATTGCCTTGAACAGCATCTCAGGATTGGGCTTGCCAGGCGCCCGATCGGCCGTCTGTAGGGTTGCAAACCGCTCAAGAAGGTTGTGTTGCTCCAGCGTGTCGACTAGGCCACGGTGGGACTTTCCTGTGGCAACACCTAATGTCCAGCCGTTGTCCGACAGCGCGTCAAGAACCTCGATACAGCCGTCATAGGGCGGCTCATTAAGGCCTGCT
>CAZNWX010000051.1:9533-10999 GCA_964576415.1 uncultured Magnetovibrio sp.
AATGTAGCCGTCTCGGAGGCGTTCAAGAACCGGTTCGGACGTACCGGGGCGTAACAGGGCAATGGCCTCCTTCAACGGGAGGCCAACGACACGGCGAATGGAGGAATCTTCGGGCGACGTCAGATCTAGTCTGTCAAAGGCCGCGCGCATGCAGGCAATGATAGAATGTTGGGAATCGACCAACGTACCGTCGCAGTCGAACACAGCGAGGCGCAATTGCTCTAACATGTCGGTTTCTCTCCCCATGAATACCGGATACCGACTTATATTAGTAACGGAAAGAAACAAAAAAAACGGATCGATTATGCTTGAGACGAAAATTTACGTGTCTTCATCGCGCGCCATCATAATCAAGATCGGCATATCGTCACTGTGATCACGCTAGCTCTTCACTAAATCCAGGCCATCGGCTTTCGGCAATCCTACAGTAAGCATAATGACGTCGTTGCTAACCGTTGAGAACGCCGCATCGGCATCTCTGGGGCATTGGAGAGCATCAACATTAAAGCCCGTTTTCTCAATGTTCAGCCGGATCAATTCCAAGAATGTTTCGCGGCCTCCAACTAAATCAGCTGCTTCGTTAAAATCTCCCAGTCATGCTATTAACCGTGTCAGATTTAAGTCGTCTATATCAAGAAACCCTGCCAGTTCCTCCTGTTCCTGGAAGCCCAGAAATTTAAAATTCCCACACATGCCATCTGGTAGTGGAGATTCGATCAGTATGGGCCGACCCGACAGGCTTATCAATTGAATTGCCCGCGCGTGCAGTTGCATAGTCTTGATTTCTGGAAACCCGTCTGGGAAAGCAGCTCTACCGCCGTACTTGCCATCACCGATGATGGGTGTCTTCAGCGCCAACGCCGCATGCGCCCGCAGTTGATGGGTGCGACCGGTCAACGGCTCCATGGCCAGCCAAGCGGCGCGCCGGCTGGCCCGGTCGACGACACGGAACAGCGTTCGGGCTGATTTCCCGTCTTCGGAAGCGACCATCTTCTCACCCTGGCGACCGCCATGCTTGTCCAGGGCCAGATCGATGACCCCCGCGTCGGTGGTCGGCGCGCCGGCCACGACTGCCCAATAGAGTTTGCGGGTTTCTCGCCGCTGAAAGGCCGCCGTCAACCATTGTGCTGCCTTCCGCGAACGGCCAAGTAACAAAACGCCACTGGTGTCGCGGTCCAACCGATGAACTAGGCGGGGCCTGTCCTTCGCGCCCAATTTCAAGCCGTCCAATGCACCGTCAATATGAAGGTTCGTCTTGCTGCCACCTTGAACCGCCAGTCCCGACGGCTTATTGATTGCCAATATTTCATCATCTTGATAGAGCACGCGATTCCGTAATTCCTGGGCCAGATGGCGCATCGCTTCGTGGACGTGGGGTTTGGCCTTTAGTGGCGGCGCAGTCTCGGGGCCGCCCAGGGGAGGCACGCGAACTTGTTGGCCGAACGCCAGACGTTCGTTGGCTTTCG
>CAZNWX010000052.1:0-10866 GCA_964576415.1 uncultured Magnetovibrio sp.
GCTCAGGGATTTGGTTTCCAAAGTTGGAGACCTGCAAATACTGACGAATTGAATAGTGCCTGCGCTGAGGCTGCAACCCAATCTGGTCCACGTTTAATTGATGCGCAAATCGATCCAAGCGGTTACCTCAACCAGATGAAATCGTTGCGCGGATAGAATTCATCTGCCTGACACCGTCATCGTTCTTTTCACTGTGGCATATTGGTAATCCTGATTGAAGACGCGCTCAGTGCCCTTAACCTAATTAAATACCGGTTTAGAGTACGTTCATACGCAGCATTTACTTTTGTCGGGTTAGCGAAGCACCCTTTCGGGTTCCATGGGTATCCATTTGGCGCAACTGTCGGTCTGTTAATTTTTCCTGTTCCAGCATAGACATTATCAATCAATTGAATATTGATGTTAGTCCTCCCCAGAACGGAAATTTATTGTTTAGGTGAAAGACATCCTGATCGGAAATCACTGCCTTGCAGACATATATACTAAAGCGGGTTTTATTGATCATCCCAACTGTACTGGGGGCTGGTATATGTGTCTTTTTCCTGATGCGTGTTATTCCGGGTGATATCTGTTTGGTCAGGTGGGTGGATTATGGTCAGGATCTCAGGCCTGAACTGCTCAAACTTTGCCGAGATCATCTTGGACTGAACGATCCCCTTTTCTTTCAGTTTTTGCATTTCATCAAGGGAGTATTGACGTTTGATCTTGGGGTTTCAATGTGGACTGAGAGGCCGATCATTGAGGAATTAGAGTTGCGATTCGCATTGTCGTTGCAAGTGGCGATTATGGCCACAATGGTTTCCATCCTTGTCGCCGTCCCTCTTGGGGTATTATCAGCGGTGAAACAAAATACCTGGATTGATTACGCCGTACGTATCGTTTCTATCACGGGCGTGGCACTACCTTCGTTCTGGTTGGGTATCCTGATTATCCTAGGCCTTCTGATTGGCTCCCAAATATTATTCGGAGAGCCATGGATGCCACCCATCGTGTATGTATCACCATTCGTTGATCCAATAGCCAATTTATCTCAATTGATTTGGCCGGTGATTGCCATTGGTTTCAGGTATTCGTCTGTCGCGACACGAATGACCCGCTCGGCACTCCTGGATATTTTGCGTGACGACTATGTACGCACAGCACGGGCCAAAGGTCTGATCGAAAAGCTCGTGGTTAACCGCCATGCCTTGAGGAACGCACTGCTACCCGTAGTAACGATTATTGGTATAGAGTTTTCTTTCTTAATGGGCGGGCTTGTGGTTACAGAGCAGGTGTTTAATCTCAATGGTCTCGGAAGACTGATGTTCGAATCAGTGTTAAATTCGGACTACAACATGATCCAAGCGTTGGTTATGATTTGTGTGCTCATGTTTGTTGGCATTAACCTTTTGATTGATCTGTTTTATGCGTGGCTAGATCCTCGTATCAGATATGGCTGATACCCAGCCATCGCCTTAAGTAAGTATGCGAAATGTCTCGTTAGGGCGATCAATAAGTTTACGGTTCGTGCTATAAATTGGTTAGGTTTTTAAGTTGACCCTGCCACTATACTTGCCAAGTCTGGTCTTGGAATAGTCACGCTATCGATATTCTTCAAAGCCTCTATAGGCATCGTATAGAAAGTTGTGGGCACCGATTTGGAACCAATTTCTGTCTGCCTTCTTTTTGGATTTAGCCTTTTCGTCGGGGTGCTGATTGGCTGCGTTGGCATCGGTGGCGTCCTACTCGTTCCGTTCCTGACCTACATCCTTGGTTTCAGTATCCATCTCTCCATTGCCGCAGCAATGTTCGGTTACATCTTCATCGGCGTTGTTGGTGCCATTCTTTATGCCCGACATGGCTCAATTGAGTGGTCGAAGGCGATTTGGATGGTTCTTGGGGCAATGCCTGCCGCATATTTCGGTTCTTTCCTCGTTTCTATCATTCCTGAAAGCGGTCTGGAATTGATTATCTGCATACTGGTTCTCTTTGCTGGACTTAACGCTCTGCGCCGCGACACGGCGGTCATCGATGAACGCAAGATTTCTAATCCTGTGGCACTGCTGACCATTGGCTCAATAACCGGTGCTGGGTCGGCTTTGACGGGGACAGGGGGGCCTTTAATTGCTGTTCCAATTTTGGTGTCATTGAAAGTTTCAGGACATGCTGCTGTTGGCTTCAGCCAAGCGGTACAAGCTCCACTCGCCACTTTAGCGACTATTGGCAATTTCTTTTATGGCGCGGTCAACGTTTCGGTTGGCAGCACAGTTGCCGCTGGTTTGGTGGTTGGCGGTTACTTCGGCGCCAAACTTGCCCTTACTTTAAAGCCTGAAACCATGAGTACGCTCGTCGCCCGGGTGTTAGTCATTGTTGGACTGGTTCTCTTAGGCAAGCTGTTGATTGCCAATGTCTAATTTATCCGCGTCTGTTTCTCCGCTTCATCGGCGATGATCTCGGCGATGAGGTTACAATCAGACTCGTTAAATGTCAGAGGCACGCGCATGTCGCAAGTCGTCGAAAGCGTATTCAGAGTTTTCGGTAGTTCCGGTATGTTGTCTAAATAACGCCAACTGTCATACCGGCTGGTAAACGCAACTGGGTCTTCGGGACCAAACCATTTAAGCTCTACTCCGCGCGCCAGGCATGCATCTATGAAGGCCGGTGTTTTGTCGACACCGAAGCCATCCACATGGAATTGGATTGATGAGCCAACGTAGAATTCATGTTGGGGCCGATCGACAATACGGATACCCGGTGCATTCCTAAGACCGTTTTCGATGGTACGGTAGCGCGTGTTCCAGCACTGGATATTGTCGTCAAGATTTGGCAATTGGGCGCGCAGAATTGCCGCACGAAGGTTATCGAGTCGTGCGGAACAATTGGGTGTTTCTAGCCGGATGGTTCCAAAGGTTTCATTTGGCGGCGCTGTGCCGTGGCGCTCATAAAGCATGTAGGAGCCCGACAGCATGATGGCACGTGCCGCAATCTCAGCATCATCGGTGGTTAACAGACCGCCTTCACCTGAATTCATATGTTTATAGGTCTGAGTGGAAAAGCAGGCGACGGCGCCGAAGTTTCCAGACTTCCGGCCTCTCCATTCAGCCCCCATGGTATGCGCGCAATCTTCAATAAGAATGATGTCGAACTCATCGCAAATTTTACAAATCTCTTCCATGTCGGCGATATGGCCGCGCATGTGAGAAAGCATCATAAATCTGGCGCTGCTTTCCTCCGCCTTGGCGCGGAAATCGTCGATATCCGTCAACCAATCATCCCCGATCTCCACGAACACGGGCACGGCGCCCACGGCGTGGATAGCACCGGGCACTGGCGCTAACGTGTAGGCATTAGCAAGAATTAGATCGCCGGGCTGGATACCCGCAGCCCTCAGTGCAATCTGAATTGCCTGACCTCCCGATGTGACAGCTAAACAGTAGTCCACACCCTGGTAGGCCGCATACTCGGTCTCAAGCAATGCGGTATCACTGATTTCACCCGGCCCCGTATTGTAACGATGCAAGCGCCCTGACTTTAAAATATCGACCGCTTTCTCGACCCCACTCAAGGGGATAGCCTCTTGCTGAGTGAAGGATTTATCGAATGTTTTCATGATTATTCCTCGTAGCGTCTCTGCTCTGCGACCTCAAAGTCCCAATCGACGTCGGGGAAATACTTTCGGAGCCGCCAGTCACAGGCGCGCGCATGACCCTCCATGCCTTCCGCTCGCGAGATACGAGATCCCACGGCACTGAAGATCGCATTGGCCTGGGCATCCAGTTCCTGGTAGGTAAGTACCTTCATGAACTTGTGCACATTGAGGCCCCCACTATAACGCCCGGCACGCTTGGTCGGCAGGATATGATTTGTACCAGAGCACTTGTCACCGTGGGTGACCGTACTACCTTCGCCCAGAAATAGTGAGCCGTAGTTGTTGAGGTTGGTTTTCCACCACTCAAGATTTGCGGCAATTACTTGAAGATGCTCCGGTGCGTATTGGTCACTTACTCTTACCACCTCATCGCGATCATCACAGAGCACGATTTCACCGAAGTCCCGCCAAGCTGCCATGACCACCTCTTCGTTGGGCATGTCGGCAGCGACCTTGGGAACAATCTGGGCCACACGCTGGCCGACATCGCGCGACGTTGTGAATAACCACACCGGTGAATTCGGTCCGTGTTCCGCCTGCGAAGTGAGATCAACGGCGATAGTCATGGGATCAGCGCTTTCATCGGCAATAATCGCCGACTCCGTGGGGCCGGCGAAGACATCAATGCCGACCTGACCGAACAAGATGCGCTTGGCTTCCGCTACATAGGCATTGCCCGGACCGACGACAATATCGGCCTCTTTTCCAGTGAAGAGACCGTAAGCCATAGCGGCAACGCCCTGGACGCCTCCCATTTCTAAAATCACGTCGGCCCCGGCCAAATCCATGGCATAGGCGATGGCGGGATGGATCGAACCCGCGTGCGGCGGGGAACAGGCGATAATAAACGGTACACCCGCCACTTTGGCGGTAGCGATACTCATAATTGCCGAAGCGATATGGGCGTAACGCCCGCCCGGCACGTAGCAGCCGGCGCACTGCACTGGCAGCACGCGCTGGCCCAGCCGCACACCTGGCTCGGTCTCAATCTCGAATTCCTTTAGGCTGTCACGCTGTGCCTCGGCAAAGCGCTTGACCTGCCTGTGGGCAAACTGAATATCTTCCCGGACTTGTGAGGGCACCTTTTCGATCAAGGCGGCACGTTTCTTGTCAGTAAGAACCACATTGCCATTCCAACCGTCTAGCTTTTCCGCATAATTCAAGGCAGCAGTTTCACCCCCTTTCTCAATTTCAGCCAGCATCGTCTCGGCGATCTCGCGAATGGACCGGTCGGCGGCTTCGTCAGGCGCCGATGCTTGTTTGATGTATTCCATTGTTTAGGTTCCTTACCCTGGGTGGATTGGAGCACAATTGGTCCAGCTTCTCACTCGCTCATTTTCAGGATCATACTGACAATACCGGCAAACAATGGGGGAGAACCTCTCATCGATGACTTCAATGCCCAATTCACGGTCCTCCACCGAATGGTCCAGTTCAACGAAGTAATACACCGACACAGAACCCCCCGCCGGGTGGCGTGATGATAGTTGGGTTTATGCGATATGGGTGCGACGTTTCGTCGTCAAATTACCGGCAATCCATCTGCTGGTATTTTGGAGAGACCGTGAGGTAATGGCGAACTATTCTACCTTCTCCTCAGTGGTCCAGCATCAGAACAAACCTTCTATATCCCCTGACTTGTTCAGGTAGATGTCATTGGCCGACGGCACCCGGGGCAAACCTGGCATGGTCATGATATCGCCAGTGAGGGCAACGATGAACTCGGCATCCGCCGACAGCCGCACCTCGCGCAGGGTTACTAGGTGGCGGCCGGTGGGCGGCACACGAACTCCCTAAGAGGGAATTGAGCTTGTCAGCTCAATGGAGTGAGTCGTATGCCTGCTCACCGTCACTTAGTGAATATCATGAACCGCTTTTGCGTTTTTCGGCGATTTCCAGGCCTTTGTCCCAGTTCATGTCTTTGGCGAACTGTTCGAGTTCTTCGTCCTTCATATAGACCGTGTGCTCGGGACCAGGATAGGTGCGCGTACGAACGTCATCCATGTAATCAGTTATGACTCGTTCCATGATGGGGATGAGATCTTCGTAAATCTTCGAATGCCTCGGAACATGCTCTTCCCAAAGATGGAACAGGTCTGATGAGATGATATGCACGCCATGTGCCTTGTTCCCCGCACCTAGGCTAATCACCGGAACGGGGAGCGTCTCTGTGAGATACTGGCAGACCTCTTCGGTAGTGACTTCGCAAAGGATGGAAAAACATCCTGCGTCGACAAATGCATGCGCATCATCGATCAGTTGCTTGGCGCGATCAGCAGTCTTGCCTTGGGCTATAAATCCCCCCAGTTGCGGCATGCGCATCGGCGTAATGCCGATGTGACCCTGCACAGGCACTCCCATTTTTACGATGGCTTCTATATTGCGTGCGTGATGTTGATTGCCTTCGCATTTCATCACTTCCGCATTGGCCTCGTGGACGAAACGTCCAGCGTTTTCAACGGCTTGAGATTCCGATACATGAAAACTCCAATAAGGCATGTCGACCATACGCAAACCGTATTGGCTCCCGCGGTCGCATGCCTGTGACATCATCATCACTTCATCAAAGCTAACCGTGACGGTGCTTTGGTGGCCAAACAAAATCATACCGCCTGTGTCGGATACACACAGAATGTCCATCCCCAAACGGTCAGAGACCACGGCGGTTCGATAATCGTAAACCGCCATCTGCGTGATGGCCTCGCCTTCACGCATTTTTTTCTTCAATGTATTGATGGTTACTTTCCGGCGCTTTTGCTCTGCCATTTGTTCCTCCCCAATCATCGGTCTCAAAGTGGCACATAACGCCACTCAATGTCAGATGATCATAGCGTCGAAAATTTATCAAGAAAAGCGCTAAGTTATTGATAGAATTAAATTATTCATTTATAGGCAAGGCCTTTCGTCAGGACCTTAATGTTCGTTAGATGTTTCGTGTAGCAGGGCGTGACAAAAATTCAGCTTTGCTTGAGATGCTAGCTTATGGAACCGAAAAGCACATAAATTTCCATGGCGCGAGAAGTTATCTGAATTGACGCAACTGCAGGAAAATGCAGCTCGGGTAATCAAGCTCAGATGAAAACCGTCATTGTGGCCACGATAACTAGCGCTACAACTGATCGCGGAATACGTTCAAACTGCCTCATGCGTTGATTGAAGCAACTGTAAGCGAATGTGCAGGAAGAATTGTATCCTTCATTGTCACAATTGAAAAAAATGAGCCTTTTCACCTCTCACTTGGTCGCGGTAATTGGTCATGATGATCTTGATTATCCCTCCAACGGTTTTATCGACACCAGGATGCTACCCTCTCTTGGATGTTGTTTGGGATCATGACATAGATCAACCTGAATAAGATTGCCTATCAATAGATATTATCTATTGATTTTATGTGAATTTCTTGCGAGTTAACGGCTCACTTTATCAAATAGGCTTCTTAATAGTTTTTATTGATAAACTTTCGAAGTACTGAGACCTCCGTTAAAGAACCCGAATGACTGGATTTTAAGAAATGCTTTTCCGCCAACTCCAATATCTTGCCGCCTTGAGCCAAGAGCGGCACTTTGGCCGAGCGGCGGACCGTTGCCACGTGTCTCAACCGAGCCTTTCTAGCGGCATCAAGCAACTGGAATTCAGTCTCCAGGTTCCGATTGTATTGCGTGGCCGGCGATTTATGGGTTTCACCCCAGAAGGTGACCGCGTCGTCGAATGGGCAAAGCGTGTCATGTCGCAACGTGATGCCATGCTTACTGAATTGTCACAGATGCGCGAGAATTTGGAGGGGCGGATCCGCATTGGCGCCATGCCCAATTCTTCGCCGGTACTTCCGATGTTCTCTCGCAAGTTGCATGACCGACATCCAAACGTGGACATCGAAATCCATTTTCTGGGAGTAGAGCAAACGCGCCAGGGCCTTAACAGTTTTGCCCTGGACGTCGGCATAACCTACGTCAACGAGAAATCCATCTCGGATCTAAGCTCCCTGCCCATCTATACGGAAAAACTTAGTCTCCTAGTGCCCGAAGGTTCTCAATGGGCGGATATGGATCAGATTTCGTGGCATGAAGCCGCAGAGTTACCGCTATGCCTTTTGGATCCTTCTATGCATGAACGCCGAATTATAGATGAAGCTTTCGCCCAAATTGACCGCTCGCCGACACCAGTGGTAGTCGCATCGGATTCGATTTTGAATTTGATCTTTCATGTCATGTTTGCCGACCTAGTAACCATCGTTCCGAGCCACTTCGCGAGGTTGCCAGGAGGACTGCGGGGAACCAAAGAGATCAAACTGGTCGATCCCGAGATCTCTCGCGAGGTTGGACTAGTTTGGTCACCTACCGAACCGATCATGCCGATGGCAAGAATCGCCACGACGATCTGCAATGAGCTATGCAGCAGCGGCGAAATGGAACAATGGTTTTCCGAAGTTTTATAAAGGCGCCTGCAAGTTGGCACGCCGCCGCCTTACCATAGCTATTCCCAACCAAAGCGCTGCTGCCATTATCGGGCCGGAAAGCATATTAAATACAGTCAATTGACGGCCCAAGGCCTCTACTTCCGCTCTGATCAGTCGACGTACGTCACGGAGGCGTTGACGGGCCGTTACAAGGTCGTGCCGGAAATGTTCGATTTCTTTACGCAAAGATTGTGGCAGGGTCTCCGGCATAAAATCCCCCGCAGAACGCATCACGGCAGCCATTTTATTTTCCAATTTTCCGACCTTTTCTGCCAACGCTCCCTCTTCTTGGCGGAAGCGATTCTGGGCTTTCTGAAACAAGTCCTGCACCCGCGTGAAAGGCCGATGCAAGCGGCCCCGGGAACGAATCTCCGTCAAGGCTGTCTCTCCGGCCACATATTCAACAAGGTTCAGAAAGAAGGTAAGATTGTCATTAAGTGGGCGTACGACCGTTTGGCCACCTAAATCAACTCGCTGCAATGAAAATGGATCGTAGACCCAGTCCACGTCGCTGATGACGAACACAGTCGGCCGGCCGGCCGAATGCGTCCGGTGCTTCGCTGGGGCCAGCCTGTTGTCCAACGGCTTGTAAGAGGCGCCAAATGCACTTTTAAACGGGGGGTTGATGGCCAGCGCGATGTCACGAACCTTCCCATCCGGTTTAAACGCGGTGGCGAGCTCACCCGGAGACCGGTCGCCGTAACCTTGACGCGGTTGGACCCCACTATCCGGAGACGTGGACACGAGTGCAGTCACGCGTTCAGGTCGCGTGCTCTCCAAAGCACCGGGGTCGACCATAAATACTTCGTTTAAACTTGCGCTGACGGGATGATCGGAACTGAGACCACTTTTTCTGATTCGTATCCAATAGGGAAAACTTAATCGCGTTTCATTACTGTCGGCAACTGGTGAAGCGCCCCGTGCGTCCCCAACAACGTCTTCATGTAGGTAACGCACGCCCCACTTCAACAAAAGATCGGTTATATCGTCCACCTCATCTGATGGACTAGGATTCACCGAGTTACTGCCACTATTGAAACGCACATGCGGGTCAACCATGACCACAAGACTGCCACCGCCCATAACGAATTGATCAATGGCATAAAGCATTTCCCGCCGGAGGACACTGGCGTCGATAATCACAAGTGAAGAGAGACCCGCGGGAATGACTGGTTTGAAAAAGGGGATCACGGCAATATCGTAGCTGCGTTTTAATTCAGCCAAAAACGACATCCCCTGCCGCTGCCCAACAGCTGCGCTGGAAGGCAAAAGCGGGCTGATGATGCCAATTTTCGGCGTCTTTTCACGTGCTAGTCCATTTAAGCTGACTGCAATATCGTATTCGAGAAATCGGTCTCGCACCAAATCGAAATAGGGTATACTTCCTATCTTCTTATCGTGGTTGACGACTAGGCCCAGGTAAAAATGATCGCCAGACGACATGGGTATGCGTCGCACGCCACTGGACAAAGCCCGAAGTTCGCGGTCACTGTCAGGTTTTGGATCTATCTCCCGCAGCCTTATCCGGCCACCCGAGTGCGCCACCATGTTTTCAAGTAGTTTACGAATACGGCGCGCGTGCGTCTTGATTGACACGGGAACCGTCGGCTCTCCTGCGCTCCAATAAAAGTCCATGGCGATGCCGTCAGGCAAGCGTCCAAGAATATCTTGTGTCCCGGCGTGGAGGGAATGTTCGTTCTCTGCCGTCCAGTCGAGAGCCAGCGGAGTTTTGGAAAGTGGCACAATGGACGCTAATAGCACAAAAGCTAGAGCGCTACCGGTCGCATATGCTTGACGGACGTGGCGCAAACCAGCCCGGCGTCGTGAGATAATGAACCCACTGGCAAGCAACGAGACACCGATTCCTGTAAGAAAATAGACAATTCCTGCTAATTCAATAGAACCATCGCCCATACGTACTAGCCAGGTCCGCGGGCTGTATAGAGAGATGATGCCCAAGACCTCAGGGGCAACAAGCTCTTTCATCAAGTTGGTAAATACATCCCAACCTAATAGCATAACGAAGAACAACAAAACCAAGCCCACGACGAAGCCACCCACTGCATCACGAACCAGTGCCGCCGCGAACAGCGCAATAGCGAAGAAAAAGCCGAGCAACAGCACCAATCCGAGATAACCCGCAGCAATGCGCATAAGATCGGGCTCACCCAGAAACGCGACCGTTAATGGGAATGGAAACGTCAGGGCCAACATAACCATCAACACGAAAAACCCAGCCACATACTTTCCAAGAACGATTGACGTCAATGGCACCGGCAAAGATAGGGTCAGTTCAACGCTCTTGTCCGCCTTTTCGTCTGTCCACATGCCCATGGCGAGAGCTGGAACCAATACGATTCCGACCCAAGGCGCAAATAACAACATTAAGTGGATTGAAGCTTCGTCAGTGGAATAAAAGTCTGCGATCAGAAATATCGATGCCGCTAACGCTAGGAGGAACCCGCCCATAAAAAGGAAACTCAAGGGCGCGTAAAATAATAATCGAAGCTCATGGCGGCACACAGCGAAAATCAATTTCATAGATTGGCTCCAGAAATTTCATCCGCGCTTTTAGTCAGTCTCCGAAACGCCGGCGCCAAACGGCCCCGATCATCGGCAATTTCGCGCGTTGGGCCGTCAAAGACGACCCGACCGTCAGTGATGATCACCACCCGCTCACACAATTCCTCCGCTTCCTCCAGAATATGAGATGAAAAAATAATTGCTTTTTCTCTGGAAACGTCGCGAATTAGTGCTCTAGTCTTGTCCTTCTGGTTAGGGT
>CAZNWX010000053.1:0-10789 GCA_964576415.1 uncultured Magnetovibrio sp.
CATGCCAAGCAATAGGCGTTCGCCGATGTGGATGCCTGTGATCGCGTCCGCGGCTTCGTTGGCGGCCCGCGCATCTAGGTGCAGGTGCGCAAGGGGGCTCTGTCGAAGGTAAGTATCAGCCATCGATCTTCGCTCCTTCCGGATCGATGAAGACCGGCGATGTGATCTCAGCGCGCACCACGCCGTCGGCCAAAGGCACGTAGACGCTTTCGCCAATTTTCTCGCGTCCACTTCTGACCAAGGCCAGGGCGAAGGTGCGGCCCAGGTTGGACGTGACGTGGCCGATCATTGGGATACGCGAGCCTATGGGTGGACGTTCTTGCCGGCTGGAGGTGATTTGAGAGCCTTCGGGTATCACCTTCGTGGGATCATCCGGCAGAAGGCCTACAAGTTGCTTCCGGTCTTGGCGGCGGTTGTCTTCTCGATTAAAGGATCGTCGGCCTAAGAAATCCTTTTTCTTCGAGACAATCCAGTCCATGCCCAAATCTTGGGGTGTGGTCGTGCCGTCCGTTTCCTGGCCGACGATGATGTAACCCTTTTCTGCACGGAGTACGTGCATGGTCTCTGTGCCGTAAGGTGTGATGCCGTATTTGTCGCCGGCGGTCATCATGGCGGTCCACACACTCATGCCGTAGCTGGCGGGGACATTGATCTCATAGGTCAGCTCACCGGTGAAACTGACCCGGAAGATCCGCGCGGACACGCCTGCGACGGCTCCTTCGCGCATGGACATGAAGGGGAAACTCACGGGATCCAGGTCGATGTCGTCGGTGAATTCTGACAACAGGGCACGGGCCTGGGGGCCGGCGATGGTGATGTTCGCGTACTGCTCGGTTACGGAGGTGAAGTAGACCCTCATCTCCGGCCATTCCGTCTGTGACCATTCCTCCAGCCATTCGAGGACTGAGGCGGAGTTACCGGTGGTTGTGGTCATGAAGAAGTGGTTCTCCGACAATCGCGTCGTCACGCCGTCGTCCATTACCATGCCGTCCTCGCCCAGCATTAGGCCATAGCGGCAGCGCCCGTTTTTTAAATTCTGCCAAGCGTTGGTATAGACGCGGTTCAAGAATTCTGCCGCGTCCGGACCCTGGATATTGATCTTGCCCAGTGTCGTCGCGTCCAAGATTCCCACCGCGTTCCGGACCGCTAAGCATTCGCGGTTCACCGCATCGTCCATATTTTCGTTGGGCTTCGGGTAATACCAGGGCCGTTTCCACTGGCCCACGTCCTCCCAATTGCATCCCGCCTGTTCGTGCCAGTGATGCATCGGCGTCATGCGGGTCGGGTCCATAAGCACGCCGATATCGCGCCCCGCCAGCGCACCCAGGGTCACTGGCGTGAACGGTGGGCGGAAGGTCGTGGTGCCGACCTCACCAAGCTTCTCACAGCCCAAGGCCTGACCCAGCACGGCCATGCCCGAGATGTTACCGGTCTTACCTTGGTCGGGCGCCATGCCCAATGTCGTGTACCGCTTCGTATGCTCAACGGAGTCGTAGCCTTCTCGCGCCGCAAGGTGAATGTCAGCGGCGGTAACGTCGTGAGCCTGATCCAGGAAATGCTTGCCGCACCGGCCCAGGGGCTGGATTGTCGGCACCACCCATAACAGGCGCGCCGGCGCTTCATCCTCTTCCGATGTGCTGGGGGTCTTGCCGCGGCTGCTTTTCTTGAAGCCGGCGACGCCGGCTGCGGTCTTGCCCGCCTCCAGGCCATCGGCTAAGCAGCTCGTTAGATCGAAGGTGCCGGCGGCAGCACCCACGCAGATCTCGTTCTGTAAGGTGTTGCCAGGCACGAAAATGCCTCGTTCTTCATCGAACACAGCCTTGCCGCCGGAATGGGAATGCAGGTGAATGGCAGGGTTCCAGCCGCCGGATGAACAGATCACGTCGCACGAGATCGTCCGCACCTCACCGGTGACGCCATCGCCAGCCTCATTTAACGCCATGACCTCGATGGCGGTCACACCCTTTGACCCCTGCACAGCGGTGACCGCGTGGTCGTCCAGAATTTCGATGTTGCGTTGGATCGCCTCAGTGGCCAGCTCGCCAGATGGGTCCGGCCGGACATCGATGATCGCCGGCACGTTGACGCCGGCGTCGAACAGGTCGAGCGCCGTGCGGTAGGCGTCGTCGTTATTAGTGAACACACAGACCCGTTTACCCGGCTGCACGCCGTAGCGGTTCAGATAGGTCCGGACTGCGCCGGCCAGCATGACGCCTGGGCGGTCGTTGTCGGCGAAGATCATTGGCTGCTCGATGGCGCCGGTGGCCAACACCACCTGTTTGGCGTGCACCCGCCACAGGCGCTGGCGCGAGGTGCTGCCGCCGTGGGAAACGTTAGTCTGGCGCTGTTCGATCATGCCGACAAAGTTGTGGTCGTAATAGCCGAATGCTGTCGTTCGCCTGAGGATGGTGACGTCGTCCATCTGGTTCAGTTCAGCCTCGACTGTGGCGATCCATTCGTTGGCGGGCTTGCCGTCGATCTCGCGCCGCTCGTTTAGGAGCCATCCACCCAATGTCGGCTGGTCGTCGGCAAGGATCACCCGCGCTCCGACCCGTGCCGCCGCCAGGGTGGCCGCCAATCCGCTAGGCCCACCTCCTACGACAACCACGTCCGCGTGTGCGTTCATCTTGTCATAGTAGTCCGGGTCCTTTTCCGTCGGCGCTTTGCCAAGACCCGCTGCATGGCGGATGAAATGCTCGTAGTATTTCCAGAAGGACGCAGGCCACATGAAGGTCTTGTAGTAGAACCCGGCGGGCGTCAGGCGGTGGAACAACCCGATGAAGGACATGGCGTCGAAGTCGGGCCCTGGCCAACAGTTGACGCTGTCGGCGCTGAGCCCGTCATAGAGTTCGACCCGGGTCGCCTGCTGGTTCGGTAAGGTCCGCGCGCCGGCCTCCAGTTGCAATAGGGCGTTCGGTTCTTCCGCGCCGGCGGCAAAGATGCCGCGTGGGCGATGGTATTTGAAGCTGCGGCCGACGATCTTAACGCCGTTGGCCAACAGCGCCGACGCCACCGTGTCGCCGGGGTGCCCCTTGTAGTGCCTGCCATTGAACGTGAATTCGACTAAGGTCTCACGATCGATGCTACCCCCGGTGCTCAAACGATGGGACTGGCTCATTTCTTGGTCCCCTTAGTGATGATGCTCTTCGGCCGCTTAGTGCCCATCTTGTAGACTGCGACGATTTCGTTCGTGGCCGTATTGCGTGCCACGTTGAACCAGCGTCGACAGCCGTGCCGATGCACCCAGCGTTCAAGAAAGATGCCTTTCCGGTTGTCGCGCAGGAACAGGTAATCGGCCCACTCCTCGTCGGTGAGCTTATCCGGATCTTTGGGGCGTTCGATGTGGGCCTCGCCACCCTGGTGGAACTCGCTTTCCTCGCGTTCGCCGCAATAGGGGCAAGGGATCAATAGCATTGCCCGGTCCTTAGTGCGCCACGGCCGCGGCGCCGTGCTCATCAATGAGCAGGCCCGACGTGAAGCGGTCCAGGGTGAAAGCCGCGTTCAAAGCGTGCGGTTCGCCTGTGGCCAGGGTGTGGGCGAAGACCCACCCAGATCCAGGCGTCGCCTTGAAGCCGCCGGTGCCCCAACCGCAGTTGATGAACAGCCCATCCACGGGCGTCTTGCCGATGATTGGGCTCGCGTCGGGACAGGTGTCAACGATGCCGGCCCATTGACGCATCATGCGAAGCCGGGACGTGATGGGGAACAATTCGCACAGGGCCCCCAACTGCCCTTCGATGACATGTAGCGATCCGCGCTGGGAATAACCGTGCGCCCCGTCGATGCCGGCACCGATGACTAATTCGCCCTTGTCCGATTGAGAGACATAGACATGTACGGCGTTCGACATGACCACCGTGTCAAGGACCGGCTTCACGGGTTCGGTGACCAGGGCCTGCAGCGGGTAGCTGTTTACCGGCAGGCGGAACCCAGCCATGCGAGCGAGCTCACTGGAATGCCCGGCGACCACGACACCCACCTTCTTTGCTTTAATCAGGCCCTTGGTGGTCTCAACGCCGGTGACTTTGCCACGGCTCTGTTTGATGGCCGTGACCTCGCATTGCTGAATGATGTCGACGCCATGTTCATCGGCGCCGCGGGCGAAACCCCAAGCGACTGCGTCGTGGCGGGCCGTGCCGCCGCGACGCTGTAACGACGCACCCAGAATGGGGTAGCGCGAATTCGGGTCTGTGTTGATGATCGGCACGAAATCTTTTACCCCCTGGGTGTCCAGTATTTCGGAATCGATCCCGTTCAATATATTTGCGTTAACCCGGCGTTCGAGTTCTCGCAAATCGTGCAGGTTGTGGGCCAGGTTCATTACCCCGCGCTGCGACAACATGATGTTGAAGTTCAACTCCTGGCTCAGGCCCTCGTAAAGTTGCAGCGACTTCTCATAGATGCCCGCGCTCTGATCCCAGAGATAGTTGGAGCGGATGATAGTTGTGTTGCGGCCCGTGTTGCCGCCACCCAGCCAGCCTTTCTCGATCACCGCGACGTTCGTGATGCCGTGTTCCTGGGCGAGATAAAAGGCGGTTGCTAACCCGTGTCCGCCGCCGCCGACGATGACAACGTCGTATTCGACTTGTGGTTCCGGGCTACGCCAGGCTCTCTCCCAGCCTTCGTGATAGGCCAGCGCGTTGCGGATCAGGCTAAAAATCGAGTATTTGCCCATGTGCGGGACCGTGTCTTCCAAGGAATGTTCGGATGCTTGGGCGCATCCATTAAACGTTTAACTAATCGCCTTCCATTCCCAGGGTCAAGCACCACCGTCTGTCAATATGGAGACCTTGTCTATCCTTCTGGTGTCAAGTGTGGAAGGGCGGCTATCTGGCAGTTGGTGGGAAAGACCCGGCAGCGGTCATATAGTTGCTTAAACCGACTTGACCGGTCTCAGGAACGGCGCCAAGTGGCTCAAATTCTACGAAAACTGACGCCGGATTTTCAATCATCGGGTTCGCACTGACAGGGCCTGTTGGTAAAAGCTGAGGTCGAGATATTTCGATGCATCCGTTACCTCCCGTTCGCCATACTGGCTGCGTAAGGCCAACACGGTTTCGAACCCGTCCCCATCTATAGTAGCATCCGGTGTCAAGCCTGTCGCCGGCGACAGAAGTTTGTCCATGACCCTATCGATCGCTTTGGGATTGATGTTGGGCATGTTGCGAAGGAGGACGTCGGCTCCTTCGTTGCGGTTCATCGGATCGAGGGTCCACGCAAGGCCATCCAAATAGCCGGAAATGAAAGCCGTCAGAACGTTACAATTGTCAGCCGCCCAACGCCGCCGCGCGGCGAAGCTGCCTCCTTGATAAGAGTCAACCGTCTGTAGGCTCGATTCGAGAACCTGGAATCCGGCCGCTTGGGCCATGGCGGTGAACGGTTCGATGGTTAAGGTGCCCGCGTGTTTCCCGGTCTTCACTGACTCCCATCGATCCGGTGTCGCGCCAACTTCCACCATAGTTACGTCGTCCCGGGAAACATCGGCGTTGTCGAGCATTCGGTATAGAATAAAGGCGAACCCCGTGGCCATTGCGTCCAAGGCGACCGTCTGACCCTTAAGGTCGGCGAAACTCTTGATGTCTGGTGCGACCACGAACGAGAGTTCGAGCTGTGTCGCCCCCATGAAGGCGAAGACGTCCGGCGTTTCGTCAAGCACCACGGCGCCTTGGCCTTCTGTGTAGGCGACGACATTGTCGATGGCGGTGCCAGCGATCTGGTATTTACCGTTCATCAGATGCTCAATCTGATAGGTCGAGCTGGGCGTTGTGTTCAAAACCGGCGCCACGCCAACGTCCTCAAAGAAACCTTTCTCCTGGGCGATGAAAATGGGCAAGTTCGGGGCGCCCGGGAAATTGATGAGCTGCAGGTCGACGGTCATAAAATATTCCTTGATGAAGGGTCTCTTGTTTTGTGGATCGCTTGCCATACCTGATGCGGGGTGACTGGCATCTGCAGGTCCCACACCCCGTAGGGCTGGAGCGCATCCACGACAGCGTTGACAACGGCGGCAAGCGCGCCCGTCGTGCCGCCCTCGCCACCAGCTTTGACGCCGAGTGGGTTGGTCGGTGACGGCACTTCGTTGAGTTCGGTCAAGAACATGGGGAAGTGATCGGCCCGCGGAAGACCGTAATCTAGGAAGGAGCCGCTCAGCGGCTGGCCGGTCTGCGGATCGACGGCACATGCTTCGAATAGTGCCTGACCAATTCCCTGCACCGCGCCACCGTGGGTTTGGCCTTCGACGATCAATGGATTGATAGCGCGTCCAACGTCGTCGACGAGTACGTATTTGGTTATCGCCATCGCGCCAGTTTCAGGATCGATCTCAATCTCGCAGGCCTGCGATCCGTTAGGAAAGACTTGTGTTTGCATTTCGTTGTCGCGCCGTACCTGCAAGGCCCCCTTGAGGTCATCTGGCAACCGATCCTGAAACGTTGCGTCATCAAGAGCCGTCGCGAGTTCGAACAGGGTTAGTGTTGTGTTACTGCCGGGGGCCGTGAAAACGCCGTCGCCGAAATCCACGTCATTCGGCGCCATGTCCATGAGAAGTGCGGCCAGCCGTTTACCACGCGCGATTAAATCATCGGCCGCCTTGATTATGACGGTGCCGGCCATGCGCATTGAGCGGCCGGAATGCGAACCACCACCGTGTTTCACGATATCCGTATCGCCTAGCACGATGGTCACCTCATCGATTGCCAGACCGAGCCAGTCGGCGGCGACTTGCGCAAAGCTGGTCTCATGGCCTTGGCCGCTCGGTTGCGTGCCGATGACGACGTCCACATGGCCGGGCGTTGTTGACCCCGGCGTATGAACCGTAATCACGGCCTCTTCTAGCGGTGAGCCGGTCGATGATTCCACATAATTGCAAAATCCGCGGCCAAGCAGTTTGCCACGCGCCGTCGCCGCGGCCTTACGCACTTTGAAACCAGACCAGTCAGCAAGTCCCATAGCGATGTCCATATTGTCGACGTAGTTCCCGGAATCGTAAACCGCGCCGATGGGGTTGCGGTACGGCATTTGGTCCGGCTGAACCAAATTGCGGCGTCGGAGCGCCATGGCGTCAAACCCGCATTCGCGTGCCGCCGTTTCGATCAAGCGCTCGATGGCAAAGATAACCTCAGGTCGGCCGGAGGAACGATAGGCCTGGGTCGGGGGCGTGTTGGAGAATACGGCGCGGGCGCGGACCGTCGCGTGGGGGATGTGATAATTGCCGGTGATTAAGGCCGAACCTTTGCCCAGCGGCGAGAGCGACACGATGCGAGCGCCGACGTTGGAGATATTGTCGGCGCGCATCCCAAGGAACGTGCCAGTTCTATCCAGGGCCAATTCGACCCGGCTGAACAGGTCCCGTCCTTGGTAATCGGAGAGGAAAGCCTCGTCGCGCCCACAAGTGAATTTTACCGGCTTGCCCAAGGCCTTCGCGGCATGGGTGACTAAGGGAAACTCTACATAGACGCGGTTGCGAGTACCGAAGTTACCGCCCACGTCCTTCGAGATAACCCGCAGGTCATCCGCCTCTAGACCCAAGGTTTCCGTAATCTCCCGCTTCTGGCGGACGGCGCCGCCGCTGCCGGCGTAGAGCGTGATGCGCCCTGTCTTCGGATCGGGGACAGCAAGTGCACTGCGCGGTTCTAGCGGCACGCCTGTGACCCGACCGACATGAAAATCCATCTTCACGACGTGGGTGGCCCGGGCGAATGCGGCATCAGTGGCGACGGGATCGCCGAATACTGTATCTACCGGTGTGTTCGCCGGGCTCTGCTCCCAGATCGTGGGGCCGTCCGCCTCGGCGGCGGCGGCCGTGTCGGTGACCCAGGGCAGTTCCTCGTACTCTATCTCAAGGACTTCGGCGGCGTCCTGCGCTTGGTACTTCGTCTCGGCGACAACCATGGCGACAGCCTCCCCAACGTGCCGAACTTTGTCCGTTGGAAGCGGAATGTGCGGACCAATGAAAATCTCCGAATCTCCTGGTCCGCGGAGTTTCAGGTCGTTGTCCGTCTTTGGAATGGGATTGTGCGGAATGCCCGACATGCCCGCTGCAAGGCAATCGGTGCCGGTTAGAACCAGCTGAACGCCATCCATGGCCAAGACGTCCCTTGTGCGTATGGTGCCGATACGGGCATGCGGATAAGGGGAGCGGACCATGACTGCGAAAAGTTGCGCCGGCGCCACAAAATCATCGCAGAAGGCGCCTTGGCCGGTCAGCAAACGATGGTCTTCCTTGCGCCGGATGGGGCGGCCAATCTCGCGGAACTGATCATTACGTAGCGGCTTAGACATAGTGTCTAAACGGTAATCTGAAAGCGCTCCGCGTTACACAAAAGTTTTCAATGTGTATATTGATAGATAATTATAGAAAATTAATTAGTAATTCTTTTGGGGGTCAGAATGGACCGTCAAAGCGAAATGTCGCTCTTCGTCCGAGTCGTCGATGCGGAAAGTTTTTCAGCCGCCGCCCGCACTATGAAACTCACGCCGTCGGTTGTTTTCAAGCTGTTCCGTCGTCTGGAGGACCGGTTAGGAGCCGACCCTTAAATCGGACCACGCGCCCAACATCTATGCGGTCTATTCTTATTCCCGCCACCGCTCCCCAAAGGTACGGGCGTTCGTCGATCATTTGGTTGACGCCTTCACGCCGGTACCGCCGTGGCAGTGCGAAAACGGTAAGTGCGATGAAGACAAGACGGCGGCGGAGTAGACTGATCCCAGTTATTCAGTCTGAGCAGAGCAAGTATAGAATAAATATATATTGATCTGATATATTATGATTAGATATATAAGTGCCCTTTAGCGTCTTTGCCTGGGGGAACGGACGCATCGTGTAAGGACTTAAAAGGCGTCGGTTGGGTTGGTGGAGCGATCATGGACGTGAAAACTCTGTGTCTCGGTGTCCTCACATTGGGCGACGCCAGTGGCTATGAAATCCGGAAACAGTTCGAGGAAGGGCCCTTTGCTCATTTTTTTCAGGCCAGCTACGGCTCCATCTATCCGTCGCTGGGCCGGTTGCTGGACGAAGGCTTGGTCAGTGTCACCGAGCACGCCCAGGATGGGAAGCCGGACAAGAAGGTCTACAACCTGACGCCTGCGGGACGCGCGCGGTTCACCGAAGCCCTGGGCGACCTTCCGGCGCCGGACAGCTTCCGGTCCGAATTCCTGGTGTATTTGTTTTTCGCCGAGTTGATGCCAGAAGGCCAATTGGAAACGGTCTTCGATGCCTACCACAAGCACTTCCAAGACATGGCTGACGTCATCGAAGGGTTGAGCTTCGATAGAGTTCCACCAGGGCGTATGTTCGTGCGCCGAATGGGACATACGTTTTACAAGACGATGGCCGACTACATGGAACAACATCGTGAGGAATTTATAGCCGAGAGTGAACCCGCTAAACGGGTTCCGAAGGCTGCTGAATAATGCATGTGGTAAAAAATTTCCTAGTTCGTCGCAGCTCTCAGGTCTTGGCGGTTCTGCTGGCGCTTGGCACCGGCCTTTGGGTGGCGTCGGGTGTTGTCACGGGCAAGGCGCCAACGTCGAAGGACACGGAGCCGGATGCGAAACCGGCAGAGCAGGTAATGAACCTGGTCCGGGTCCGGCCAATCACGGTCAGGTCGCACGAGGGTGAAGTGGTCCTGTACGGCCGCACTGAGGCGGTGACCGATGCGGAATTGGCGGCCGAGACGAATGGGCAGATCATTCGCCGCCATGTCGCCAAGGGGACCTGGGTGGAAAAGGGCGTGGCACTGTTTCAGCTGGCCATGGACGATCGCAATGCACGCCTGCAAGAAGCCGAGGCCCTGGTCAACTTTCAGACTATCGCTTTCAACGCCGCGACACGCTTATCACAGAAACAATTCCAATCGAAGGTTAAACTGGCCGAGGCGGAAGCCAACTTGGCCAAGGCCAAGGCCGCGTTGGCTTCGATCCGCCTGGACATCCGACGCACCACCGTGCGCGCACCCATCGACGGCTATGTGGAGACCCAGGTGGTCGATGTGGGTGACTACGTCAGATCTGGTGACTGGTGGCGACTCTAGTAAGCCTCAACCCCATGCGGATCGTGGCCCAGGTCACCGAACGCAACGTCACCCGCTTGCAGAAGGGAGGAGCGGCGTTTGCGGTGCTGCCCAACGGCCGCACCCTGGCTGGGGACGTGCGCTACATCTCCAAGGTTGGTCGATCGGAAACCCGCACATTCCGGGTCGAGGTCTGGATCGACAACGCCGACGGCACCGTGTTGGAGGGGCTGACGGCGGAGTTAAAGATTCCCACTGGCAGCGAACCGGCGCACCTGGTCTCGCCGGCGCTGCTGACCTTAGATGATAAGGGCGTCATGGGCATCAAGGCGGTGAGCGACGCGGGCCGTGTAGTCTTCCATCCGGTGCGCATTCTTGCGGACACACCGGAAGGCATCTGGCTGGGTGGCCTGCCTAAGAAGCTGAACTTGATCACGGTCGGACAGGAGTTTGTCCGGGCCGGTCAAACGGTGCGCACTAAGGACGAAACTGCGGTCACGTCGATGCAGGACGACGTGAAAGGCTGAAACGATGAACGCTATTATTGATTTGGCCCTCGGTCATGCGCGGACTGTGTTGGCCTCCCTGGTGCTTATCCTAATTTCCGGTACGGTCGCCTATCTGGAGATCGCGAAGGAGGCGGAGCTGGCACCGTTCGCCGCGGTGGCGGCGCGGATCCTCTCGGCCGCCGACGCGGGCGCGGCGGCCGCCGCGTGCGACGCGCTGAGCGACAGCACGCTCGGCATGGATGGCGTGCCGCATCGAGTGAACCCGGCCAA
>CAZNWX010000054.1:0-10734 GCA_964576415.1 uncultured Magnetovibrio sp.
AGGAGTATCCTAGTGCGCCGTGTGCACGGTTCGAGAACAAAGTCCGGCCCGTCGTTCGAACTTCGTAATAGGCGGAAACGTAAGGGCACGGCGTGCCCGGGTCGGCAACGATGATGGCCTCGTCATCCAGGATCTTTCGAAGCGTGGCCACGGTGCGTTCCGGTTTGATGGGGCTGTCGTCGCTGGTGGCCAGGGCGTTGAAGGCGTCCCATTTGATCTTTTTCTGAGCGGCCACAACCTCGGCGCCTCCGAAGCCTGCGCCAGCGGGCGGATTGTCGGCCAAAAGCTTGTTCATGGCGGACAAAGCGAGGCGCGCATCAGAGACCACTGCGACTTCTGTGTCGTAGGATGCGGAGATAACCTCGGGATCGGAATCGATATGCACGATCCGCGTCGTCTTGGCTGGATAACGCCAGAGTTCGGTCGTCACCGAACCGGCTCGGCACCCGATGAATACGATCAGGTCGGCCTTCTTGACCAAGTCCCTGGTCGCCGGTACACCGCCGTTCGACCCGACAACGCCGACGCAGTTGGGGTGCGCTTCGGAGATGGTGCCCTGGCCGGAAATGGTGGTAGCTACGGCAATGTCCAGGCTTTCAACGAAGGTTTGGAACTCCGCTTCTCCGCCGGCTAGCAGGATGCCACCGCCGACGATGACTGCGGGGAAGGAGGCCGATTGTATGGCCTCCAATGCCTTTTCGATCTCCATCATGTCTGGCCCAACGGGATAGGCCGGAAAAAAGCCGTGGTTGGGGTCCGCCCAGACGGCGTCGGGGTCGACTTCGTCGCGCTGTACGTCGATGGGCAGACCCAGGTGCGCCGAACCCGGCCGACCCGTGGTCATCTTCCGAAAGGCCGTCCGAACTACGTCGGGGAGCATATCGGAGCGGTTGATGACCGTATTCCATTTGGTCAGCGGGCGCATGAGCCCTTCCTGGTCCAACTCGGTCAACGGATAGTGGCCGCGTGCCTTAACCGACACGTCCGATGTGATCGCGAGGATCGAGATGGATGATTCGTTGGCTTCGACCAAACCTGGAAGGATGTAAGTAGCGCCACCACCCGATGGGCCTTCGCACACGCCAACTTTACTGGTCACTCGGGCATAGCCATCCGCCATGTAGGCGGCGGAACGTTCGTCGCGGGTTAGGATGTGTTGCATCTTGTGATCAAGACGGTAGAGCGCGTCGTAAAACGGAAGCGTAGTGTCTCCGCAGAGTCCAAAAATATGGCGCACGCCATGCGCTTCCAACATCCGAACCATGGCTTCTGCGCCGTTCATTGCGTTTAAACGTGGTTGATTCAACACCCTTCTTGCCCCGGCTATCTAAGTTTACAAAAATACAGGTCAGCCATTTTTGATGGGTTACATTCTGCTCCGTATTTACTTCTGAACGCCGAGTCAACCGCTACCTGCGCGCATACGTAAGATGGCGGAACGGCTGAGGTCTCGGTGCGACGAGAAACTACGAATGGATACGATCATGCGTCGCGTGCCTTTTACCGAACAGTTGGCAACGTTAATTGCCGATCTAGAGCCGGCCGAGGGCACTTTCATTGAATGGGCACGAAAGGTTGACGTGGTGACCCGCGTTCTGGAGAACGGAACGCTTGGATAGGGTTATGATTTCGAACCCCAGCACCCTGAAGCCATCATGCACTCCATCGCCGTGATGACCCCCATCGCTTTGGCCTTGAGCGAGAGGAAGTAGGTTGCGAAGTTACCTACCGGGACTACATGGCCATGATCCGGAAAGCCTTTAATGAAATGGATTCGATCCATCCGCCGCCTTTGGAGGTTTGGACGCGGTCGTCTTCGGCCAAAATCCATCCGGAATCAGTTCGCTGCCGAATGCATTAGAATTATCTCAGAATTTTTGAAAGTGTTTGAAAATACCGATGTATTCAAAAAATCTAAATAACTGCGATTATCAATTCAGACGGACGAAAAACCGTAAGTTTTACTTGTCCGATTTCCCCATTTCGGACCGTCAGCCGACGACTGTGACGCGTGAGTAAAGGTATGAAAATGAGCCCCCCTAGCACCATCAGCACCGGTATGCTGTCGCGGTTGGACGCCTTGGCGACCGTGAGCGAATCCCGAAATGGCCTGACGCGCCGATATTTGACGGCACAACATCGCGAAGCCAACGATCTCGTCGGCGACTGGATGCGTGAGGCTGGCATGCGGGTGCACCAGGACGCTGTCGGCAACATCATTGGCCGTTACGAAGGCGCGCGCGAGGACGCGTCGGCGCTTCTGATCGGCTCGCACTTGGATACGGTTGTGATGGCCGGAAAATATGACGGCATGTTGGGTGTCGTCACCGCGATCGAGTGCGTTCACGACCTCCATAGGCGTGGAATTCGCATGCCCTTCGCCATCGAAGTGGTTGGTTTTGCTGACGAAGAAGGCGTCCGTTTTCAGTCCACTTACCTGGGCAGCCGCGCCATAGCAGGGACGTTTCGTCAGGAGTTGTTGGATGCCCGTGATGCGGACGGCATGACCATGGCCGATGCGCTTCGCGCTTTCGGCCTGGACCCGGGCCAGATCGATACGGCGGCGAAACGGCCGGAGGATGTAATTGGGTATCTGGAACTGCATATTGAACAGGGACCAGTGCTGGAAAGCATGGATGAGCCGGTTGGCGTGGTGACGGCCATCGCCGGTGCGACGCGCAGCGTGGTTACTCTTTCCGGGGTCGCCGGTCATGCCGGGACAGTGCCCATGGGGAACCGCCAAGACGCGCTTTTAGCAGCGGCAGAATGCGCTCTCGCGGTGGAGGGCGTGGCCACCAAGCGATCCCATTGCGTGGCCACCGTTGGCCGCATGGAGGTTGGGCCCGGAGCGCCCAATGTGATTCCGGGCAGCGTCACGTTCTCCATCGACATACGCGCCGATGAGGACGCGAAGCGCATCAAGGCCCTTGCGGAGTTGGACTCTTGGTTGGCGGAGATTGCAGACAAGCGGGGATGCAAACTGAACGTGGAAACGGTCCACGAAGCCAACAGCGTCACCTGCGCGCCCTGGATCGTTAGGCAGATCGAGGCCGCCATCGCGGTTGACGATGGCCGTGTCGTCCGCCTGCCCAGCGGCGCCGGTCACGACGCTGCGGCCATATCGGACCTAACGGATGTCGGGATGATTTTCGTGCGCTGCGCCGGTGGCATTAGCCACAACCCCGATGAAACCATCACCGAAGCCGACGCTGCCGCCGGTGCCGAGCTTTTGTTGCGGGTCATTGAAAATTTCCAGGCGGAGGACGGATCGTACTTAATGGACAAGACATGAGCATTGCCGAATTTCTGGGCCAAACCCGGGACCGTCAGACGGCGTTCCTGCGCGAACTGGTGCGTGTACCCTCCGACAACCCCCCGGGGGATTGCGCCCCGCATGGTGAGCGCACGGCGGTACTTCTGGAAGAACTAGGATTTGAGGTGGAACGTCATCCGGTACCGGCAGCGCTATGCCGTGAACAAGATATGATCAGCGTCACTAACCTGATTGTCCGTTACCGCTTTTCCGAGGACGGTCCAGTGATTGCGCTCAACGCGCATGGCGATGTGGTCGCGCCCGGCGACGGCTGGATCACCGACCCCTACGGCGGTGAGGTCAAGGACGGTTGGATGTATGGCCGTGGCGTTGCGGTCTCAAAATCCGACTTTGCCACTTATGCTTTCGCCCTGATGGCGTTGCGCGATGTGGGCGTGGCATTGCGAGGAAGCGTTGAATTGCACCTGACTTATGATGAGGAGGTCGGCGGTCATCTGGGGCCGCGATGGCTGTTGGACCAGGGTCTGACGGCACCCGACATGGTGATTTCCGCGGGCTTTTCCTATGCCGTAGTGACCGCCCACAACGGTTGTCTGCATCTGGAGGTCACGGTTCGCGGCAAGTCCGCTCACGCGGCCCGGCCGGACACAGGTCATGATGCTATGGCCGCCGCCACCCAGGTCTTGGCGGCGCTCTACGGGCAACGGGTGGATCTGGCGGCGGTGCATTCGGATATGAACGGTATTGATACCCCCAGCATCACGGTTGGCCTAATTGAAGGTGGAATCAACACTAACGTAGTTCCGGATAAAGTTACGTTTCGCCTGGACCGGCGGATTATCCCGGAAGAAGACGTGGAGCAGGTGGAGGCAGACCTCCGCGACCTAATTATACGTACAGTCGCGGATTGCGAGGGCATTCATGTCGGAATTGAGCGGGTTATGCAGGCCGGGCCCCTGGCGCCAGTTGAAGGCGTGGCGCCCCTGATCACGGCCTTGCAGCGGCATGCGGCGGACGTGTTTGAGACCGAAATTCCGGTCTGCGGAGTCCCTCTTTACACGGATGCCCGCCTATATATGGAGGCTGGAATTCCAACCATTATCTATGGTGCCGGACCGCGCAGCCTTCTAGAGGCCAATGGCCACCGCGCCAATGAAAAACTCCGACTTGACGATCTGGAGAAAGCGACGATCGTGGTTGCAAAAGCTCTATGTGATCTGTTGAACTTGTAGGCATCTCCGCAAGTAGGAGGAAATACGAATGAATGCACCGGCGCCTGAAACCTTTCAGGACCTGGATCCAAGCCCACGCCTATTAATGGGGCCGGGACCGGTGGATGTCTATCCACGCGTCCTGCGCGCCATGTCGGCCCCCATGTTGGGTCAGTTTGATCCAGAATTTACCGAGTATATGAATGAGACCATGGCGCTCTACCGCCAGCTCTACCAAACACAGAACCAATGGGCCTTCTTGATTAACGGTACGGCACGGGCCGGTATTGAAGCCTGTCTGGGGTCATTGGTGTCCTGTGGTGATAAGGTCCTGGTGCCCCGATTCGGACGGTTCGGCTACCTTCTGACGGAGATTGCCCAGCGGGTTGGCGGCGACGTGGTGACGCTGGATACCGAGTGGGGCACGGTCTTTGAGACCGACAGGATTTGCGACGCGATACGTGAACACCGGCCGCGTGTCGTCGCCCTGGTTCACGGCGATACGTCAACGACCATGGCACAACCCCTGGAAGGGATCAGTGCCGTATGCCAAGAGGCGGACGCGTTGTTATACGTGGATACTACAGCGACCCTCTGCGGCATGCCCATTCCGGTTGATGACCTTCAACTAGATGCGGTCAGTGCCGGTCTGCAGAAATGCATGTCCGGTCCGCCGGGCACTTCACCCATCACCATCAACGAGCGCGCAGCCGCTGTGGTCAACAATCGCAAGCACATTGAAGGAGGTATCCGTCCGGATGACTACGTGGCTGGTGACGGCCCGGCGATCATTTCCAACTATCTGGATCTGGGTATGCTGATGGATTACTGGAGCCCGAAGCGTCTCAACCACCATACAGAATCCACCTCGATGCTCTATGCCGCACGAGAATGTGCACGCGTAATTCTGGAAGAAGGGCTGGACGCCGGATTCGCCCGCCATGAACTGGCCAGTCGGGCCCTGCGGTCTGGCCTCAACGCCATGGGACTGGAACTGTTCGGTGACCAGAATAACACCATGATCAATGTCACCGGCGTTCACATACCGGAAGCCTGCGGCGACGGTGAGGGTGTCCGCAGTCAGATGCTACATGACTTCGGTATTGAGATTGGGACCTCATTTGGGCACCTGGCCGGTGTGATCTGGCGTATCGGGACTATGGGTTATGTCTGCCGCAAATCCAACGTGCTTCGTTGCGTGAATGCCCTGGATGCAGTGCTGCGCCGGCACGGTTATGATGCCCCGGCCAATGCCGGTGTCGATGCGGTTCTGGATGCCTATACGGGAGCCGCGAATGGCTGAAGATAGGCTGCGCGACCTGCTGAACGCACCGCTGTCCGTGGTTAATATCGGCCTGGAGGGGTTCGCCGGCGAACTAGCCGCCCAGCAGGTGGATGTGATCCAGGTGGATTGGGTCCCACCAGCTGGCGGAGACCCGAAGCTTGCCGATCTTTTGGCAAAGTTGGGATCCTGAACCATGCAGCGCATTGAGGAGGCCAATCAACAGGCCGTCGAACGCATGGTCACCGGGGACCCGGTACTGGTGGATGTAATCCCCGCCGCTGAGGCCATTCCCGAACTCAAGGACCGGATGATCCTGCATGCTGGGCCGCCCATTGAATGGGTCCACATGTGCGGTCCTATGCGCGGTGCCATCATGGGTATCGCCGTGTTTGAAGGCTGGGCCGATGACCTTGCCGATGCGGAAGCCAAGGCAGCGGCTGGTGAGTTTGAGTTCCACCCCAATCATCATTTTGACGCGGTTGGCCCGATGACTGGCATGACCACCGTTAGCCAGCCGTTAATGGTGGTGGAGAACAAGACCTTTGGAAACCAGGCCTACTGCGCCATTAACGAAGGCCTTGGCAAGGTCATGCGGTTCGGGGGAAACGACAAAGAAGTATTGGACCGGTTACGCTGGCTGCGTGACGACTTCGGCCCGGCCCTGGGCCGGGCGCTTCGGCACATGAATGATGTACCGCTGAAAAGTCTCGTGGCGCGCGGACTGACCATGGGCGACGAAATGCATCAGCGTAACGTCGCTTGTTCGGGGTTGATGTTGCGCGCCTTATCCCCGGCCTTGGCGGCCACGTCCGATGATAATGAAGCCCTGGCCAAGGCTCTTGCGTTCATGGGCGGCAATGACCAGTTCTTTCTCAACATCGCCATGGCTATGGGTAAATCGATCATGGACCCGGTGCGCGATATTGAGGGTGCTTCCGTGGTTACGGCCATGTGCCGGAACGGTACGGATTTTGGTATCCGCGTCAGCGGTACCGGGGATACGTGGTTCACAGCCCCCGTGGAGATGCCGGAGGGGTTGTATTTTCCGGGCTTCACGGAACAGGACGCCAATCCGGATATGGGGGATTCCACTATCGTAGAAACCATCGGCTTGGGTGGGTTTGCCATGGGCGCAGCGCCGGCCGTGGCCGGTTTCGTCGGGGCCGGCGCGGCGTCGGAGGCCGGCAACTACACCCGCACAATGTTGGAGATTGCGAAGGCCGAGAATCCGGAATGGACTATCCCTTCCATGGATTATCTTGGTGTGCCAACCGGGATCGATATCCGACTGGTCGTGGAAACAGGTCTCGCGCCGACCATCAATACCGGCATCGCCCACAGGGAACCTGGAGTTGGTCAGGTTGGCGCCGGCGTAGTTCGCGCCCCCATGGCCTGTTTTGAACAAGCCCTTGTGGCCTTCGCTGATCGTTTAGGTGTGTCATGAGCGCAGTCATCATCAATGAAGTCCGCAACGGTTTCTACCTCGATTCCGTGGCCTTAATGCGCATGTCCCGAATATTGGCGAACCTGGACGGTGTCGAGGAAGCGGCGATGATGATGGGGACCCCGGCTAATCAACAGATCATGGAGGATGCGGGGCTCCTCAATGAAGTGGGGAAGGGCGCTGGCGGGGGTGACCTAGTGATTGGAATTCGTGCCGCAGACGGAGCCTCGGCGGAAGCGGCGTGGGCTGAAGCGAATGCGCTGTTGGACGCGCCCGTGGCGCGGGGCGGTGACGGCGTGGCGTGGCGTCCGCGCACGCTGCGCGCGGCCGTGAAGGAAGTGCCCGACGCCAATCTAGCTCTGATTTCCGTACCTGGTGATTTTGCCATCGCGGAGGCGCGTAAGGCGATCCGCCGTGGTCTCCATGCGATGATCTTCAGCGACAATGTGGGGGTGGCGGCGGAAGCTGAACTGAAGCAGGAAGCACAGGATCTGGGCTGTCTGGTTATGGGACCCGATTGCGGCACCGCCATCATTAACGGCACGCCGCTGGCATTCGCCAATGTGGTTTCCCGTGGTGGTATTGGTCTTGTCGGTGCCTCCGGCACGGGAACCCAGGAGGTGAGTTGCCTGATCTCCCAATACGGCGGGGGTATTTCGCACGCCATAGGTGTCGGCGGCCGCGACTTGAAATCCGAAGTGGGTGGGATCTCCACTCTCATGGCTATCGACGCTTTGGATCATGACCCTGCGACAAAACATATCGTGCTGATTTCGAAGCCGCCGCCCGCTGAGGTGGCCTCGAAGGTCCTGGACCGCATCGCTGTCAGTGGCAAGCCGGCAACCATTTGCTTCATCGGCGCTAGTGACCTGCCCATGCCTGACAATGCAACGCAGGTATTCAGCCTGAAGGCGGCCGCGCGAGCGGCGCTGGGTTTGAATGACGACAATGGGTCCAGTCTGGATGTGACCCTTGGATCGACGTTGGTGCGGCCGAAGATCCAAGGCCTGTATTCGGGCGGGACGCTATGCGCCGAAGCGCAGGTCCTATTCCGCGCGGCCGATCTGGCGATTTGCTCCAACGCGCCCGTGCCCGGCGTGCCGGATGTGGACGACGCTAATATAGGACATCGCCTGCTAGATTTGGGTGATGACCAATACACCCAGGGGCGTCCGCATCCGATGATTGATCCCTCTGTGCGCGACGATGCAGTTGTCGCGGCGTTGAATGATCCAGACACCGCGATCATCCTCGTCGATGTGGTAATTGGTTATGGAGCCCATTCTGATCCCGCCGGACACCTGGTTGCCGTGCTTTGCGACAATGCGCCGTCCAACGCGCCGTTAGTTATCGCTTCCGTCACGGGCACGGATGAAGATCCACAGATGCGGGCCACGCAGATGACCAAACTTGGTGACGTCGGTGTCCACGTGGCACCAACCAATGCCGACGCCGCTCAATGGGCGATCGAACTGATCAACTCGGCCAGTTAAGAGGTGCACTATGGTCATCTCCTTCGACATTCCCGACCGGATACTTGTCGCCATTGGCGGTAATGCGACCCATCCGGAGGATATAGAGGGCACGTCCCGCGAACAAAAAATCATCGCGGCTAATACCGCAAAGGCTCTGTTGCCGTTGGCGTTGCTGGATAACGAGCTTGTGGTGACCCATGGCAACGGGCCGGTCGTAGGTAAAATTCTCATGCGCCAAGCCCTGACCAGCGACACGATCGCGCCGATGCCGTTGGACATATGCGTTGGTCACTCCCAGGGCGGCATTGCCTATCTATTGGTCCAGGCTCTGGAGAATGCGCTGCGGGAGGCTGACAGCTCTCGCCATGCGGCTTGTTTGCTGACCCAGGTCGAGGTGGATGAACACGATCCTGCTTTTGATGATCCCAGTAAGTTCATCGGCACCTTTTATGACGAGAAGGAGGCCCGCCGCATCGAAGCGGAGATGGGCTGGCGAATGAAGGAGGATTCCGGTCGCGGCTGGCGGCACGTGGTGCCGTCGCCAAAACCGCAGCATGTTTGCGATATCTCCCTGGTCCAGGTTCTTGCGCGCCGCGGCACCATCGTGATTGCTGGCGGTGGTGGCGGGATTCCCGTCGTCCGTGGTCCGAAAGGCGTACGTCGAGGCGTACAGGCGGTTATCGACAAGGACCTCACGTCGGCCCACATGGCAAATGTCCTGGGTATTGAACTGCTCATGATCCTGACCGCAGTGCCCAAGGTGGCCGTCAATTTTGGTCAGCCAGATCAGCGCGACCTGGAACAAATCACGATGCGCGAACTACGCGCGTTGCACGCCGAAGGACATTTTCCGCCCGGCAGCATGGGACCGAAGGTTGACGCGGCATTACGGTTCCTTGAGGGCGGTGGAGAGCGGGTGATCATTGCACACTTGGATGAGGCCATGGCAGCGCTCAATGGTGAAACGGGTACACACGTCTTGGCCGACGATGCTTGATACCTGTAACCCCTGGCATGTGTCGGCCCGCTCCATCGGGCCGATGGCAAGATCGACGCTCGACGAAGCGATGTCGGGTGAAGTCTGTGCGGTCTTTGCGCGGACATTCTATGTGCGAACAGAGTGCGGCCTTCTATGTGTCGGTGCCGGCGATATGTATGACGGGCCTTTGACGCTCGTGACTAATGCGCCTGAAACGACAAATTGGCAGGCGAGTGGTGTGCGCGTACGACAGCACGTCGTGCTGCGATCCCGCGACATAGCGGTAGGGCTGGGGTTGGTCATTGCCTGGGGGGAAGTAACCGAGTGGATGCCTCCACGCCCACCTGCCATTGATGCGGGAATGACCTCGAAAGGCATTGCCCGTTTGCGCGCAAAAGTCGTTGACCGATTGCCGATGAGTGGTTTGGCAGAATTCGTGGTGGCGTCGAACTTAAATATTGGATCATCCCTCGCTGTGGTAGCCGAAGGGCCAGTCCGCCGTATACGCGCGGCCTTGTCCGTGGCCCTGTCCGGGCGCAGGCTGTTCCAGCCGGCGCCGTCCGATGTTGCGGCCCTGGTGGGGTTGGGTCCCGGTTTGACCCCGTCCGGTGACGATTTTCTTGGCGGTATGATGGTCGGTCTCCATGCGGTTCATCAAGACGCCTTTGCGCAGGACCTTTGGCGGATTATCAACGACTGCAACGAGAATGCGGTCAATATCGTTTCCTGGGCGCACTTGCGTGCGGCCGCTGACGGCATGGCGGCTGACGGCATACTTCGACTGGCGTGTGTTATTGGTTCAGGCGGGAATATTGATGATGAGATCCTTACGGCTGTTGACCGAATTGGCCATACGTCAGGTTGGGATGTGGTTGCCGGACTGGTTATAGCTCTCGAGACCTGGACAGGTGTGATGGACAACGCTTCAACAAACAGAATAAATTGATGCTTCAGACTTCACGATCCTATGGCGGCATGGTCACGGCGCCGCATCATCTGGCCGCCCGCGCCGGGCTCCGCGTGCTTGAAGAAGGTGGGAACGCCATTGAGGCTATGGTGGCCGCGG
>CAZNWX010000055.1:0-10503 GCA_964576415.1 uncultured Magnetovibrio sp.
CAACGCGGAGAGGAAAATGGGGCTGGTGAAGATCAACGCAGCAGCTTCGGCCAGGGGCAGGTTGATGAACGACAAGGCCACAAACACGCTGGTGACCAAGGCGATTACGCCCCGCCACCACACCCCCTTCGGCTGCTGGAGCCGCAGCGATCCGACCCCTCCATTCCGCACGATCAGCGGCAGCAGCGGCAGAAAGGCGAAGACCCCCCGGTAGAAGATAATCTCGCCAGCGTGAAAATCGACGATCAAGAGCTTGGTAAAGGCGTCCGCCGTTGCCAGTAGCAAAATGCCGACGACCATACAGGCCATGCCCTTGTACGTATCGGTCATGTTTGTCATGCCGTGTCCAGAAACGCGCCTGCGGGATGGTCGGGCTTTCACAGCGCCGCTTAGGATCGAACCATACCTTCGTCCATGGGTATCGTCACGCTTTTGCGCTTCAAACGGGTTCCAAGGGCGCGTTTAGGGCGTTGCCCGGAACTCGGATGCCGCCCCGGTCGCCAACGGTGACACTGCCAAAACGGTATTTGTAATGGTCGGGCAAGGGCCGCGCGCCGGGCACGGCCAGCCACAGTCGCAATAAATGCCGCCGCCCTTCCCCCGCCCCCCAATCCTCGTAGGCCAGGCGATCGTGCATAACCGTGTGATTGTGAACAAACAGAATGTCGCCCGCTTCTAGGTTAAAAGTGATGTTAAGCCGGGGATCGTCGGCCAATGCGTCGAAGGTATCAAGCGCCGTAATCTGTTTTCCAGTCAGTGCTGGCACGCCCGCGAGGCGCGGAGCGGAGCGGATATAGTGCGGCGCGTACAAGGCGGACAAATACCCTTCGTGCCAGCTGAACACCGGTTGCTGGTAATAGGGCAATCCATCGGCCGTGACCTCGCCACGCCGATCCACGTACATCGGTTTTAGCAACTCTGCCAATAGATCGGGGCATTGGGTCCGCATCTCGTTGTAGATGGCCATGGAACTGACCAGACCCGACTCGCCGCCCCGTTTTGCCGGTTTCAGGCACATGAGACCAGCCACATCGCAAGAATCCGTGTGGTAATTTTGGCGCTCGGTGGTCTGGTAAATGCGTACGTTGGGATCGTCGGTAGACAGGCCCAGGTCGCAAACATGGCCCAAGACATGCCCCTTACCGTTTTGCGACCTCGGCACTCCCATGTGCAGTCCGAGGCCGAAGAAGATCGTCGCTGCCTGGCGGACATTGTCAGACCCCGCCACCAGGCCACGAATGTGCAGAAATCCATAGCCATTGAGGAGGTCATCCACCCAGGTGTCGATGTCCCCGGCCAAGGTCGTCAATGTAAAATCCGTTTTCTCCAGACCTCCAATATCCTGCGCGCCCTCGGCGAACGGTGCGGCGGCAGCCTCAATTTCGGCCACCTGATCAGCGCTCAGGTCGCGCCGCCATGTTGTAACTTCCTCAAGATCCGCGCGCATCCAGGCAGATGGGCCATCCACGGCTGTTGGAAATTGAACCGTGCTCATTGGGCCTGATACCTGACGTTGCCGCCGGCTATCACCATCTCCACCCCCTGGCTGACCCTTTCTGGCATCTCATAGGTCGCGCGATCGATGATCTTGTCGGGATCGAAAAGGACCAGGTCTGCCACCATGTCCACCGCGATCCGCCCCCGGTCGGCCAAGCCGAAACATTCCGCCGGCAGCGCCGTGATCTTGCGCACGGCCTGACCCAATTCAAATAGCTTCCGGTGGCGGGCGTAGTGGCCGAGCACACGGGGAAAGGTCCCCCACAGGCGCGGATGCGGATGGGCGTCCGACGGCATCCCGTCGGAGCCGACCATGCAGTAGGGGTGCGCGAGAATACGGTCCAGGTCCTGATCCGACATCTGGAAATAGACCGCCTTGGCGGGCAGCAAGCGGTCGACCGCCGCCTCCAAATCGCAATCCCAGTCGGCCATGATCTCATCCAGGTAGCAGCCAGCCTGGTCCGGCGCGCCGTCCGCCTCGGTCACCAGGACCCGTTCCGCCACCTTCGCGAAATTCGCCATGAGGCCGGTGGAACTGGCCGTGTAGGGATAAACGTCCAGGTGCACGGATTGACCGTTCGCGATCGCGGCATCCATAAGCGCCAAGGTCTTTTCTGATTTTCCCCAGTTCGCCTTACCGCCGCACTTGTGATGCGAAATCACCACCGGCACGCCACCCTCACGGCCGATGCGCAGGCTCTCTTTCACCGATTGTTCCACGTAATCTGACTCGTTACGCATGTGGGTGGCATAAAGACCTCCATGTTCAGCCGTCACCTGGGCCAACTCAATGAGTTCTTCCGTCGGCGCCACGTTGCCCGTGGGATAGGCCAGGCCCACGGAAAAGCCAACGCAGCCCGCGGCTAAAGCTTCTTCCAGGTGTGCCTTCATGGCGTTCATCTCATCATCGTTTGGCTTGCCGTGAGGTTCCGCCATGGTGGCGGCGCGCAGGTTCGAGTGCCCGACCAACTTGACCACGTGTACGTCGGGCTGGGCCTTTGCCAAAGTATGTGCGTAATCGCCATAGGTATCGAACCGTCGGCCATCGCTGCGCCCGAGGAAAATGAAGGGTGGTTCCACCAGGTCATCCCGTGGGCCCAGGGGCGCAGGACTAACCCCACAGTTACCAATGACCACCGTGGTCACGCCCTGAGTTACTTTGGACGGGTGAGACGGCTGGCGCAGTAGCGCCATGTCGTCATGGGTGTGGGTATCGATGAAGCCCGGTGCCAGGGCCTTGCCATCGGCGATCATGACGTCTCGCGCCCTCATGCTCGCGAGCGCGCCAACCGCCGCAATTCGTCCGTCCGTTACCGCGACGTCAACCAGCGCACCAGGCCCGCCAGAGCCGTCAAATACCGTTGCGCCAGTGATCAATAAATCGCAAGGATCATTGTTGATCATGGGGCGAGCCTAGAAGGCCGCTCGCCCAGTCACAAGGCCTCGCGATTTCAGTTTGGCCGAGATATAGTCTCACCCTATGAAGAGAACCACCAAATGAATAGCCCCATGACCGAGACCTTCACCACCGCTTGCGTTCAGAACTGTGCATCCCTTCAGCCCAAGGAAACCACCGATCGGGCCGAAGAATTGATTCGCGAGGCCGCAGCGAAAGGAGCAGACCTGATCTGTACGCCAGAATTCTTCTCTTGCCTAGATACGCAGCTATCGGGCCTCGGTACGGACCCACACACGGAAGAAACACATCCCGCCCTACCCCGCTTCCGTGCCTTGGCCGAGGAACTAGACAAGTGGTTGCTATTAGGCTCGATCACGATTCTTGGTGACGACACGGATGACCGTTTATTTAACCGGTCCTATCTCATCAATCCGTCGGGCAACATCACCGCGCGCTACAACAAGATCCACCTCTTCGACATCGATATCGACAAGAAGGAGGTTTATCGTGAACCAGAACAGTTCCAGCCGGGCACAGAGGCCGTGCTAGCGCCAACGCCCTGGGGCTTGCTGGGCATGACGGTGTGCTACGACGTACGTTTCCCACACCTTTATCGCGATTTAGCCAAGGCCGGCGCTGGAATACTGACGGTGCCGTCGGCCTTTACCAAGAAAACGGGCGAGGCACATTGGCACGTTTTGCTCCGCGCCCGCGCTATTGAGGCTGCCAGTTTCGTCATCGCGCCGTGTCAATCAGGCACGCATGGTATTGGCACGACCTATGGCCATTCGCTGATCATCGACCCCTGGGGAAACATCTTGGCCGACGGCGGTGGGGAGGAGGAAGGCGTGGTGACCGCAGAGATCGACCTAGCGCTTATCCAGAAAGCGCGCCGGCGGATCCCCGCCCTCAAGCACGATCGGGATTACGTGCCACCTGCCACGCCCATTGCTTCCGCCCCGGCCGAATAGACGGTCTTTGGCGGCGTCGAAGGACAGTAGTTCAGGTCCGAGGCCATCTCGTACTGATTCCACGTGAGAACGACTAAGGTAAGCAGAAGTTGCTGAACGAGCGGGACTAGGATCGCCCGCTTAGCTCAACGCAACACGAACGGGTTTGGCGTATCCGTCGAGGTGGAAATCCAGACCGCCTTGGTCTGCATCCAATCCTCAATGGCTGCCTGTCCACTTTCGCGGCCCAGGCCCGATTTCTTGTAACCACCGAAGGGGGCGACGAAGCTCACGGCCCGATAGGTGTTGACCCACACGGTGCCAGCCTGAATGCGCTTCGGCACCTCGATGGCGCGGCGGATATCCGTGGTCCAGATGCCCGCAGCCAAGCCGAATTCAACGTCGTTGGCAATTTCGATAGCCTCTTCATCGTCTCTAAAGGGAATGACCGAGAGCACGGGGCCAAATACCTCCTCCTGGGCGATACGCATCTTGTTGTTGACGCCCGTGTAAACCGTGGGTTCCACGAACCAACCGTCGCCGCACTCGGGCCGGTCCGCCTTGGTGCCGCCCATAACACATTCAGCACCGTCCTCCTTGGCCACGTCCATGTAACCCAGGATCTTCTCGTACTGGGGAATGGTCGTAACGGGGCCGACCTGCGTATCCATCGACATGGGATCACCCATCTGTGCCGTCTTAGCAAAGTCGACCAGCTTATCGACGAACTCATCGTGAATATTTTCCTGAACCAACAGGCGCGAACCAGCAATGCAGGTTTGGCCGGTGGCGGCGAATATGCCTGAGATGGCACCCTTTACTGCGTTTTCTATATTGCAGTCACCAAACACAATGTTGGGTGACTTCCCACCCAGTTCCAGACTGACCTTCTTGAGCCCGGCGGCGGCGCGCTCATAGACGTGGGTGCCGCTTTTCGATCCCCCAGTGAAGGCGATCTTGGCCACGTCCGGATGCGTCACAAGAGCCTCGCCAGCTTCCGCCCCATAGCCCGTAATAACGTTGAACACACCCTCGGGGAAGCCGGCTTCTTCCACCAGGTCAGCAAAGGCCAGTGTCGAAGCCGAGGTGAATTCTGACGGTTTTACGACCACCGTGTTGCCGGCCGCCAGGGCCACCGCTAGCTTCCAGGTGAGCAACAGGATCGGCGAGTTCCAGGGCGTGATCATTCCGACCACACCCAGTGGTTCGCTGCGCGTGTAGGTGAACGTGTCGGGCTTGTCGATAGGCAGAACCGAACCCTCGATCTTGTCGGCAAGGCCACCAAAGTAATAATACCACTGCGCCGAATATTGAGTCTGTAGGCCCATTTCGGCGATCAATTTGCCGTTATCCTGAACCTCCAACTTGCCTAGCCGCTCAGCATTCGCGGTCAGCACATCGCCCAGCTTGCGCAACATGTGACCGCGCTGGGTCGGCGTCAAAGCCGGCCAATCACCGGTAGTCAGAGCCTTCTTTGCCGCCGCAACGGCGCGGTCGACGTCCTCAGACCCACCTCGGGGAACCGTGGCCCAGGCCTTGCCCGTAAATGGGTACAGGCTCTCGAAAGTTTCGCCGCTGGCCGCGTCGCAACGCTGACCACCGATGTACATTTGAAGCTTTTCTAGTTCGGCCATTGTGTCCTCCCAGAATGGAAATTTGCCTATTTAAACAATGCTGTCACCGCCCAGCAAGGCCACACGGAACCGGTCCTTTAGGTAGGCCCCGTCTTTGGGCGGCAGCACAAAAGGCAGCGGCTCTGCGCGGACCTTAATCACATGCACGGACGGGCCTTTACCCTCAAGGATTGGCGGAACCGCCGCATCCAGTTCGGCCTGGTCGCGGATCGTACCTGTAACCATAATCCCAGACGCAGCGGCAATCGCCGCTAGATCTGCGGTATGCGCCGTGGCGGTGGCCTGCATCCCCGTTTCCCCATAGCGTTCATTATCAAACACGGCGATGGATAAGTTTGGTGGGGCCTGAACGGCGACGGTAGCAAAACTACCTAGCGCCATAAGGATTTCCGCATCGCCCGTCGCCACCAGAATACGCTTATCCGGTTGCGCCAACGCCAACCCCAGTGCCATCGGCAAGGCGCCGCCCATGGCACCCCACAGCGGGAAGATGGACGGGCTATCGCCCGCAGCCGTGAAATCCCAGTTGGTGGAGCCGAGACCAGTTATCATCAGAAGATCTTCACCGCCGGCATCCAAAATCTGTTGCGCCACTTCACGGCGGCGCAAGGGAAACGCATCAGCGCGTGTTAGGTCACTCATCAGTCCTCACTCCCCTTGAAGGTTTTGACCGGCATTAAGCGCTGATGTAGGAGAAGTGCACCGGCCTGCATGCCCACGAACGCCCGGTGTAGGAGCGCCGCCGATTGCGCTGCCACATCCGCCGGATCATCAACGGTCCGTACATTTACATCCATGGCCTCCAGCGCTGGTTGGGTCCCGTTACCCATGGGCATTTGCCATGGATTGAACTCATGCCATTGACCGCGCATGGTGATAAACGTCGCCAACGGGAACCGGCAGGTCTTCATGAGGCCCACCATGTTGATGCAATTCCCCACACCCGAGGACTGCATGAGCAGGACACCTCGTTGCCCTCCGAGCCAAGCGCCAGCCATCATGGCGATGCCCTCTTCCTCGGTCGTCAACGGCACGGCGCGCATATCGTTGTCGGCGATGCATGCGTCAATGAGTTTGGCGTGGCCAGCGTCCGGCACGTAGGCCACTTGTTTTACGTCTGCCTTTTTCATGGCCGAATAAATATCTTTCCACCAGTCCATGAGTGATGGTTTCCTCCCTTTGTTAGCCAGCAACTAAATCACGCCCGATCCCATTAAGGAAATCAATTATCCCGATGTGGACTTTCACCAAATGAGTGTAGGGCGGATTGTGCTTAACCCTCGGTGTATGCGCGTTCCTGGGCCAGCGTTTCTTCCAGCGCCCAGCCCGACTTCCAGCGCTTAAACAGCGTCCACGCCCCGAAGACAACGACGATAGTAGCGATGATGGGCCGCGGTATGCCGCCCATCATGTAGAGCGGCATAGACGCAGCGACACAGGCGAAGGGCATATAGAATAGTGTCCATTTCTTCCGGCCGCGATGTTGTTGGAACACCGGGAAGACAGCTGAGAACAGCGCAATGATGAGAAAGAACAAGGACCAGGGACGGGTCAAAAACGGCGTCAGGTCTGGTGTGATCGCCAGCGCGCGGGCCAAATTTAACTCCGCGATATTACCCAGAACCACGCCTAGAATCATCGGCGCTAGCGGGAAGCCGAACTGGCGCATGATAAAGCCTAGGATCCCAAACCACAGAAGGCTCCAGAGATCGAATGTCACGTTGTGCAGCGCGAATACGCCGATGCCGCAGAAACCCAGGATCACACAAGCTAGCATGTACATTCGGATGCGTGTCACCAGAACAAACATGCGCAGCATGAACGATTGTAAAAAGATCATCATGAATGTCGCGATGAAGAAAGCCGTGAAAATGGAATAAACCAACACCGGTTCCTCGGAGATGAACGTCGGGCTGGGCACCACGTCATGGATTAGCAGTGCACCCAACATGACTGCCGCGGTAACATCACCCGGAATACCCAAACCAATCAGCGTGATCAGTGCGCCGCCCTCCACTGCGTTGTTGGAGCTCTCCGGCGCGATGATGCCCTCCGACGTGCCGGAGCCAAATTTCTCGGGTTCTTTCGATGCCTTTTTCGCCTGGTCATAGGCCAAGATGTTGGCGACTGAGCCCCCGGCACCCGGTAAAATTCCTGTGAACACGCCGATGGTAGCCGACCGGACGACTACAAGCCAACGCTTGCCGATCTCCTTCAGCGCCCCAAAATGATCGATTCGCGCCTTCACCGTGCCCTGTTCCGACAGCGACTTGATTGCCTTATCCGGGTCGCGCACGTCGCTCAGAAGTTGCGAGAAGGCGAATAGGCCAATCAACACAGCAATGAAGTCAAAGCCGGACAAGAGGGCCTCAAATCCGAAATCAAAGCGTGCCATTCCGGCGGCCTCATCCTCACCGACAGTGCGGACCAGAAGGCCCAAGGCACCAGCGATCAGGCCCTTGATCAAGTGTTTGCCGGCCAGGCTAGCAGTGATGGTCAGCGCGAACATAACCAGCATGAAGAAGTCCCAGGGCTGGAATTCCAGACCGACGCGGGCCAACTGCGGTGCCAGGGTCATCAGGCAGATGGCGGAGAAGATGCCACCGAAGAAAGACGACCACACTCCCAAGCCCAACGCCAGGCCCGGATTACCACCTCGAGCCATGGGAAAGCCGTCAAATGTTGTTGCCACCGAAGATGGGGTCCCAGGTATGCCAGTGAGAATCCCGGCCATTAACCCGCCCGATAGACCACCTACCATGACGCTGACCATGGTCGCCACACCCTGCTCTGGCGGCATGGAGAAAGTAAACGGCAAGGTCAGGACCACCGCCATGGCAATGGTGAAGCCGGGAATGGCGCCGGCGATCAATCCACCGGCAACGCCGACGGCCATGAGCAGCATGGTTTTCCAGATCCACAGCCCATTGAGGGCGGCGGCGAAGTGACCATAAGCTTCCGCAAGATACTCAATCATCAGCCCGTCCTCAATTCGCGTAGGGATTGTAAATCACGCCTTCCGGCAGCATGACCTCAAGCCCAAAGGTGAACAGGCTCCACATGGCACCAATGGCACAAACGGAGATAATGGCATGGGTGATCAACTGCCGGGGCGCCCAGCCTCCCAACAAAGTCATCAAAATAAATACGAACGCGCCCCCCCCGATCAGCATGCCCAGTATGGGCAGCGTGTAGAGGAAGATGAAGAACATTACGAAGCATTTGATAGGGTTCTGCCAATACTTCAAAAACCCAACCAGGCCTGGTTCACGGGTCGGGTCAACGGCATCTTCGTCGGGGCCCGCCGTCACGGACTGAACAAGATAAATCAAGCAGAGGAGCGTCAACACGCCCAGGATCACCTGGGGCCATGTGGAGGGCTTCAAGACACCGTAATCCGGCGTGCGGATATCGAAGCTCGCCCATATAAATACGCCGCAGAACAGTAGTAGGAATATGGCGGCGATGGTGTCACGGTTCAGGCGGGCCATGAGACTGTCCCCTGGGAATTAGTAAGCGATAAACACATAGAAGGTAGGCCCGGAGCGATTGGCTCCGGGCCCGGATCCTATCCGACAGGGTGGCGGCTTATTTGCCCCAACCCATTTCGTCGGCGATGCCCTTAAACTCGGCGAAGGACTTATCAATCCACTTTTGGTATTCGTCGGGACCAATCCAGTTGATGCCGGTGCCCTTGGCTTTCATCTGCTTTAAGAGGCCTTTGTTCTCGGAAGCCTTCCTCAGTAGCTGCGCCCAGTGGTTGATCGCGTCCTTCGGCGTTCCCTTCGGCGCCACGACGCCACGGATTAAGGAGAAGGTCATGTCGACGCCTTGTTCCTTCAGGGTCGGCAGGTTTGGCAGGGCCGGGTCGCGCTTATCGGCGGCGATAGCATAGGCTTTCAGTTCACCTGACTCGATGTACTTCCGCCCGGACGCCACGTTCAAGCCACCCAGTGTGATGGCGCCCGAAAGCAGCGCAGTCATGCGCTGGCGGGTGCCGTCGAAGGGCACGAACTTAAACTTCATACCGGTTTTCTTCTCAAGAAGCAGCCACGTAAACTGCGAGGTCGAACCGAAGGTCGCACCCGTCGGCACGGTACCCGGGGCAGACTTTATCCCGGCCATGAATTCCTTGAAGTTGTTCCACGGCGCTTTCGCGGAAGCACCGATGATATCCGGGGTGCTGGTAAGCTGCGCAACCGGATCGAACCGGTCGTAGTGGAAGTCGATGCGGCCATTCAGGTGGCTGGTGAAGGCGCTCTGATGGATGGCGAACAGGGTACAGCCGTCGGGCTTCGCCTTGGCTGCTTCCTTAGCACCCTTGTTGCCGCCCTGACCGGGAACGGTCACAACCTTCAGCTTCGGCGTCAGGCCCATTTCGGCGATGGTTTTCTCATAGATTGAAAACAGCACGTGCGTGCCGCCACCGGCTTTCCACGGCACGATAAGTTTCGCGGTCTTGCAGGGAATTTTCGGTGCTGCTTGGGCTGTCGTGCTCGAAGACACGACACCGATGGACGTTACCCCGGCGAACGCCAAGGCGGAAACGGCGGAAATCGCCAATGTTTTAAATTTCATGAGTTCCTCCCTCATTATCCACTGCCGTCTGATGGTGGGCTCACCCCTACCAATTGGACAGGCCTTGTCTGAACCTATATTTGGCCACAGGCATGGCACGCTTCCAAGGTAATTTCGAATTTTTTTAGCACCCTACCGCGGCCAAATTGCATTAACTTGAAATATAGTAAGACAAACCATCCTTGCCCAAAACAGACATAATCTAGATCATTCGGTCTTTAGTTGATTCGAACTTTGCTATTTTTATCAGGGGCCAGACTGGGGCATGATCAACACGGAAACACAGAGTATACGCGGCCAAAGCGGCAGGCCTGGAGGTCTTCCTTGGCTCACCATTGCATAGAATCAGCCGTAAGGTCTGCGACCCTGATGACCGGGTTCTCGAATACATCGTCGGTCATTATCGGCCGGATCAATATCGGTATCACATGTCGTTGACCCAAGT
>CAZNWX010000056.1:0-10308 GCA_964576415.1 uncultured Magnetovibrio sp.
CGCACTATATAAGGTTCTGTTCGTGACCATCGAGATGCGCCATGCGCCGTTCTATGGCTGGATCGAGGATCTCTCGGCACCCGATCCGACGTCGCTATTCAATTTGTTTGGATTGATCAATTGGTCGCCACCGGAGTTCCTGTTGATCGGTGTATGGCCAATCCTCATGGGCCTGACCATGTTCTTGCAGCAGAAACTAAACCCGCAGCCCGCAGATCCGGTGCAGGCGAAGATCTTTATGTTCCTCCCATTGTTCTTCACCTTCCTGCTGGCCCGTTTCCCGGCAGGTCTTGTGATCTATTGGGCGTGGAACAACCTGCTGTCGATTTTGCAGCAATGGATCATCATGCGACGCATGGGCTTGACTAGAAAAGAAGCCCTACAATAAACGCGCAGCCCGTAAGGAGGGGCGGAGGTGGCGGATGCACCCGTGCAACCTGAACATGACGCGCCTGCCCTGGAAGCCGGACGCCTCCTGTTCGCCCAAGCCTGCGATTTCATTATCGGATGCGCACGCCTGGATCAGGTCCCCGACACGGATTTACCAGAGATCGCTCTCGCCGGTCGATCTAATGTGGGGAAGTCTAGCCTGATCAACGCGTTGGTCGGCCGAAAAGCCTTGGCCCGAACGTCGAACACGCCGGGCCGCACCCAACAGATCAACTTTTTCGATCTCGGCGGTCGACTGATGATCGCGGACCTTCCCGGGTACGGCTATGCCCGCGCCCCGAAGGCGCAGGTGCAGCAATGGACGCTTCTGGTTCAATCCTATCTGGTTGGGCGAGCGAACCTAAGGCGGATCCTGATCCTCGTCGACGCCCGCCACGGCCTTAAGGACAACGACCGCAGCGTTATGATGGTTTTGGACAAAGCGGCACAACCGTATCAGGTTGTCCTCACCAAGGGAGATAAGATCAAACCGCGTCCCCTCGCCGACTTACAACGGCGCATTGAGGAAGAGGCTGCAAAGCATCCCGCTGCGCATCCGCATGTCATGGTGACGAGCTCTCAGAAAGGCCTGGGTATCGTCGAGTTGCGCGCCGAACTGACGGCACTTACAAGTACCTGACGCTATCCGCACTTCCTATGCCGGACGGCTGATGTTCCTAGGTACTGATCGAAAACCGGGCAGATGGGGTCGGCATTGCCACTTGGCGCGGTCGATGCCTACCAACCGATAAAGCCTCTCACATCGCAGAGCTCGCTGCGGATAGCCGCAAGGTCCTTATGGATTGGGAGGGCTTGAACGATGCGCCAGTGCTGATCCAGGGCAACGCCATCAGGCCCGTCGCTTGGCGTCAACTGTTCCCACCTTGGCGGCGCGCGGCCAGGGGATTCTCCCATTTTGGTTCAGCATAGAAGTTATGCGCCTCAAGGTCTTCAAGATTCCGGCTGGCCAACCGCTTGATGAAATCAAGGCTGAGAACGGCAAAGTCCTTCGCTGTATGAATGCTGGAGAAATCATACTCTCCATCGATGCATCCGTTTTTCTGATGATTTATGGCTAATCGCGTACCGGCGCTGAGGTTATCCGGTCCAGGGGTTCCGTCAGTGACCTTTACAATGCGGATGACAAGGTTCTGCAGAATGGTTACCCGGTATCCTTCTCTGCTGTTCTCCACGGTCGTCCCTTCCTAAATGATCGGCCAATCGGTTCGGCGGTGATGGCCGCGGCAGTTCCCAAAGCAATAAGGCTTGTTGTTCGAGCGTTTACATCCGCACATATGAAATTCAGCGCTGAGGGGTGCCGTGAATGCGATTGGCTCGTATGCCGTGCCTTCATGGGTACCATCACACCAGGGCTGCGACTTACTGAGACCACAGGCGCACCACAGGTATTCGCGACCCTGCTCGACCATAACAACGTAGGGCCCGTTTTGCGGACACGCGGGTCGTCTCATGAATGCTACCTCTTGCCGCTCAGTTAGCGTCGGCGTCGCGAGACATTAAGGTTGATTTGTAATCCTTGACCTCGGACAACAGGAACTCACGGAGCACGTCGATTCGTTTGGAATGGCGGAGTTCCTCTGGATAGACGAAGTAAGCGTCGATACTTGGCCCGGTGATCTGCGGTAACAGTTCAACCAAATTCGGCGCTTCCTCGCTCAAATAATACGGCAACGCAGCAATCCCCAGACCACTACACACGGCCCGATAAATGCCGTAGACGCTATTCACCTGCAACGCCGGTTCCCGAGGGTCGTTCTTAGGACGACCTTCGCTAAGAAGCCAGTTGATGTTCTCAACCGGAGCTTGGACGTCATCCCCATAAACGATCAATCGATGCGAATCGAGATCGGCCGGTGTTGTCGGCGTGCCGTATTCCGCCAGATACTCCGACGAAGCGAAGATATGGTAGTGGATGGTCATCAACTTTCGCTGCACGAGATTGGGTTGCGTCTGGCGATCGAACCGGATAGCGACATCGGCTTGACCTTGGCTAAGGTCGAGTTCCAGGTTGTCCACCAGCAGAAGAGACACGGAAACATCCGGATACTGTTCCAGAAAATGGTTCATGCGAGCGCTCAGCCAGCCGGAACCGAACGTGATAGATGAGGTTATCCGCAAGGGCCCTTCCGGTTGCTCCCGGTATTCATTGATCCGGCCCAGCGCAAGCGCCAATCGTGACGACATATCCTGAACAGCGAATTGTAGTTCAGTGCCCGGCTCCGTCAGAATAATGCCGCTAGCGTGGCGGCGGAACAGCATCACCCCAAGCGCCGCCTCAAGCGCACCAATCTGCCTGCTGACCGCCGACTGGGAAAGGTTAAGAACCTTGCCCGCCTTGGTGAAACTGCCGACCTCTGCGACGGTCGCAAAAACGCGTAGTTGGTTCCAGTCCATTAGCGAAGCCCCTCATAATCGGCCACGGGAAACTGCCAATGCGCATTCGGCACCTCGTCCACGGCCACGGCTTTCCCATTTGCCAAGATGTACCATTGCCGGACGTGCTTACCCTCACCGGGCCAATCGGCGAACATAGCGGCATGCCCATCGCAAGGACTGCCGGTATTAAGTTTGACCTCACGCACCTCTATATCCAGGAGTGCGACTGCATCCGGATGGCTCGAAGAGGTGTTAAAAAAGATGTCGGGTAAAACTTGTCTCAATCGGGGCATACTGGACTTTTTTCCAAATGGGAAATCAGCATTCGTTTCTCCCCATTGAAGCGAGTAATGCAAACTGTATCAAGGAGAGCCAGAGAAAAATTTTGACCCTCCGGGTGCATTCGCGCCATTCAATCAGGCGCCTTGCCAATGAGCATCCCGCTCAATACGGCCTCTTTTTTCTTGGCAAGAAGTCCAATTTGCGAATTCATCAAACGCCCCATGGGCGTGGCACAGGAATGTACGAGCCGTTTGACGGGCACATAGGCAATGAATGCACAGGAACCAAAAACATGAATATACCAGAGCGGCGCATGAATGCGATCGTAGGCATCCGATCCGACCTCGAACAATCTGGCGAATATCACGCCCACGAACGACGCCGCATTGGCAGTCACGCCATCTTCAGCGGCGATGCGGGCACCCTCCAACAGGAAGCCGCTCACGGCAACAAAAAATAAAAATGCGGCGGTTGGCGTATCGGTGAACTTCTGTTCTGCTGTGCCCTGGACTTTCAGGCGCCAGAATAACGCCAACAGGCATCCAATCAACACCATCAACCCAGTAAAATCATAGGCAAAGTCGAAGGCCATGCGCAGGGGGTGGCCCAGGTCTTCCCAGATGTCGTCGGCACCAAAGGCAGGCAGTCCCTCTCGCACGAACACAGCAACAATCTCCACCGCAAACATGGCCGAGAAGCCCCAGAATATGAGCGTGTGCTTAAACCAGCGGAATGCACTAACATCAAACAAGGAGCGGTGAAGGATAACATCGTCGACCAGCGCTTGCCGCATACGCCTCGGGTCGCTGTCAGCCCGTGTGATTAGATTGCCAAACCGTTGCCAGGTGGGCAGGTTCTTTACGATTAATAATCGATAAAGGCCAACATCCAATACGACCACGGACGCCAGCACCGCCGGACCAAACAGGATCCATTTCAGCTCCATCCGTCCGTGCAGTGTCTCAAAGACGAAATACCCTGAAAGCGCCGATACCGCTGCCACATAGAGCCATCCACCGAAGGCCAGAAGTCCCTTATAGGTGCGTGCTAGGGACGCGGTGTCAAACTGCCGCGTGAGAACAAAGAGGGCGAATGCACCAATACCCAGAAGGATCACAACTGTTGCCACCAACAGCAAGCCATAACCCCACGCCTCGCTCAGGACGCCAAATGATCCGGTGATGAACAACAGTCCGGCAGCCGCCATCGGGACGGCGCGAGATGGTCTCGAGAGGGCCTCTATGTTCATCGCCCTGTTCATTTTTGGGATTCCTAACTCGCCACGGCCTCGGCGAGTTTAGCTTCCTCGCGTTCCGTGTCGATGGCCAGCAGAGCTGCGTGGAGTTCCGGGTCACCCCCCTTCATGTTGGCGAGGTTAGTGACACAGGCCTTGGCCTTCTCGACGCTGACCAAGGCGTCAACTCCATAGGCGTCGGCGCCAATTTTATCGCACCAACTCTGGCTGATCGGTGCGCCACCGACGAAAATCTTCACGTCTTCGCGTTTGCCTTCGGCGGCGATCCTCTTCAACGTCTCCCACTGCATATTCATGGTTGTGGTCAACAGTGCAGAGAACCCAACAATGACCGGATTGTGTTCGTTAATAGCTTCCATGAACTCGTCCGGCGTCACCGTGACCCCAAGATCGATTACTGTGAAGCCGGCGGCTTCCATCATCATGGCGACAATCTTCTTGCCAATGTCATGCAGATCGCCCTGCACCGTGCCGACAACAACCGTGCCCACATCATCCGTCTTCTCGGCGAGGATTAGTGGCTTCAATACCTCAAGAGCCGCATGCATGCACTTGGCTGACATCATCACTTCAGGCAAGAAGTACTCATCCATCTTGAAGCGACGTCCAACTTCGGCGATACCGGTGGCCATGGGCCCGGAGATCATCGTCCGAGCCGTAACTTCTTTCTCCAAGGCCTCTTCGATTAGTTCTTTTGTATCGAAATGCTCACCTTCGATGATATTCCATTCTAGGACGTGAAAGAGTTCTTTCACGTCGGCTGGCGCATCACTCCACCGATCGGTTTCCCTTGTCGTCTCAATATCGGTCTTGAGATCTTCAAGGTCGAATTCAATTTCTGTTTCGATTTCCAAAGGCATTTGTTTCTCTCATTAACCGATCAAGTGACACTGGGCGTCGCAAAGTCTCTTTTAACGCTGCATTTCCGGCAGATCGTCGCCGACATCAGCACCCTCGGGCGGTTGCTCAGGCAATGGATAGACACCGTATTCATGTGCTTCGTCTATCATTGCAAGTGTATTCTCCACCGGCACGTCGTGTTCGAGGCGGTGGGACGAACTCAACAAGTATCCCCCCCCCTTGCCAAGTTCCCAGATGCGCTGCCGAACTTCCTTGCGGACGTCCTCTTCTGACCCCCAGGGCAGCGTTTCCTGGACGTCGATACCACCGTAGAAAAACATCCGATCGCCCAGCATGATCTTTTTCGATCTTGGCCCGGAATGCCTAGCAGCTTTGGGCTGCACGGGATCAAACCCGTCGATGCACTGAGAACCTTCAGGCGTTTTACCGGTCAGCAAGCCTTCCATAAACGAGGTGGGAATGGCGCCGCAACTATGAAACTGAATCTTTCCATTCGGGTTCTTTTTAAGGAAATAATCCTTCGTTTCAGTGAAAGCCCGATGGTAATGCGGCATCAATTGGCGTTGGAACATTTTTAACGATAAAAACGAGGTTTTTTCGCTAGCCAAATCTTCGGGGCTCATCCGGATCCAGTCAAGATACTCACCACAAACATCGATCATCGCCTTATTAAATTCGATCTCAAGATCCGTCAGCTTAACCAGAAGCTCCTCTAGGAATTCAGGCGATTCAATAAAATCGGAGAAGATCTTCGCATAGCCGACCATATACTTGGCTTGTTCAAACAAGCCACCACGCCCAGCCTGCCCCATGAGCGCAAAAGGCGTCTCTTCCTGGACGTATTTGCAGTACGTACGCATGTCCATGCCGGGAATGGGCGAATCATGGAAGCACCCCTCATCCCGCGGATCAGGCCAGGGGAAGGACTTCAAAATCTCAAGCCCCTCTTCCAGTGGCGCGCTTGTCGCATGGAAAAGTGGGTAGCCAACCATTTCCCAATAGCCGCCATTCTCATGAGGTGTCCATTTACGGATGACACCCCACTCATCGACATTTATATGTTCGTCATCGGGTACATTGATATCCAGTGCAAAGGGAAATTCCCCTTTGCGGATATCCCGGAAACCCGGCGACCCGCCCGGCGGCGAGACGGAAATGCGAACAAAATCTAAATCCAGTTTCTCGGCGATATCCAACTCAAAGCTTACATCGGCGGTCCAAGTGGTGGAACCGGTACGGTAATTCATCGGATTCTCATTAAGTTCCATACCCAGACCGCGGCGGAGGTTCTGATATCCCTCAACTGTGCCCCAAAGCGCCACTGGTACACGATCAGGTTCGCGTAGGTTGATTGCATCAAAGGTCCGCTTGCGCTGCGGTGATAGGACCCGCTCAATGATAGCAGCCATGAAACCCTCCAAAAATCCCTGTCATATCACATCTTTTAATCGCTTGAGCGAATTTTTCTTGTGACGCGCAAAGGTGAACCTAACTCTAAAGAGCCAACCATAGGGGTGTCGATATGCATTCGGGGCTGACCTTATGCGTACAACACATATCTAGAGACGATATTTAGTCATCGCCGCCAGGGCCGAACTGCTGATGCGCGCCAACCATCAAGGATGGTAAACCACGCATATCGCCGCCGCTCAATCGTTGCGCCGCCTTCTCCCGGCCTTGGTTCGCCAGCTTGGCCATGGAGCCTGATTGGATGGCGCCGGTCGGGCAAATTTCCTCGCAGGCGCGCGGCATGTCCAAGGGCCGTTCCTTACCCGGCGTCTGGCAAAAATTACATTTTTCCATCTTGCCCGCTGCCGCCGACAATTGCGGTGCATTGAACGGGCAAGCCCACGCACAGAACCCACAACCGATGCACTTGTTCTGATCAACAACGACAATGCCGTCGTCAGCGCGCTTAGTGATAGCGGTCACCGGACATGCGTTCTTACAAGGCGCATCCCCGCAATGCATGCACGCCATGGAGACGTTCATGGCCTTGACGTTGGGGAATGTCCCAGTCTCGATCTTCACGACTTCGCGCCAGCGGGGGCCCACATCAACTTCATTCCAAGTCTTGCAGGCGATTTCACAGGCGTGGCACTTCACGCAACGCTTGTGGTCGAAATAAAAGCCATGTTGCATGATCGCCTCCCTTACCCGGCCGGACGAATGCGGACTTTGCATTCGTTGTAGCAATTGGCGCCGGTCACCGGATTTGTGTGCGTATCCATCAAATTGTTCGAATGCGCGCCCTTGCCCTTGGCGGTCGAGCCCATGGCCCAATGGCCAAAGCCGTGGCCGTGACGGATACTGACACAGCCGGGCACAAGCCCCTCGACCACCTTGGCGAGAATGGTGATGTTGTCCTTAGGTGATTCAACTACCACGTAACTGTCGTCGACAATCCCGTATTTAGCCGCATCAGCGCTGTTAATCTCGACCCAATTCTCCCCACAAACCTCCATTAATAAAGGATTGTTCTGCGTGACGATATTGCAGTGCATCGACAACTTGGAATGGGTCACTTGAAGCGGATATTCGTCATCAGGAACGACACTCCGTTCGACGAAATCCGGATAGGGATTGAACCCCGCCTTCTCGTAATCCGTGGAATAGATTTCGATCTTCCCCGACGGAGTTGGCAGGCCCTTGGGCACCCGGTTGTATTCGATGGGTCCCGCCCAGAAGCCTTGCTGTTTCAGCTCATCAAGGCTCATCGGCACGTCCTTCATGGCCACCTCGCCCCAGTCTTCCCACTTTTCGTAAGGAAAATGCTCACCCCAGCCCATCTTTTCGGCAATACCTTTGACGATCTCGTAGGGCGGTTTCGACTCGCCGACCCGGTCAACGACCGGCTGGCACAAGATCACTTCGGGGCCCAACCACATGCCCTGGCGAATTTCCGCCTGCTCATGGAATGAGGTTTCCGGAAGCACGATGTCGCATTCCAATGAGGTTTCCGACATATAAAGCTCACAGGAAACGGCCAGTTCTAGATGCTTGAACATCTCAAGAACACGGTCCTTGTTCGGATCGCTCATAACTGGGTTCGTAGAATGGACGAACAGGCCCTTCACCGGATAGGGGTCGCCATTGATTACGGCATCCGGCAGTTTCGAATTGGGAAGATCCGGGGCCAGGGGATAGCCCATGGCAACGTGAAGGGGGTCTTTCTCCGGCGCACACATGGCGTCTTCCGGGATCTCCACCGGTGTACCCAGGGGGGCCCAATCCTTCAAATTGATGTTACCGGGCTTGTCCACTTCGCCACATATGGCATCAAGGATATAGCACGCCCGGCCCGCGTCGTGACCGTTGGTATAGTAACCTGAACCCTTGAATATGGCCGACATGGCCGGCTTCGTGGTTGCGAACTCGCGCGCCAGACGGGCGATGGTCTCAGCCTCGATACCACAAATCTCTTCCGCCCACGCCGGTGTATAGCCCTTTTCATGAAGATGATCGCGGAAGCCGTTGAAGCCTTCGCAGTACTTGGTAACAAACTCCTCATCATAGAGCTTTTCATCGATGATCACACGGCACATGGCCAACGCCATGGCGCCGTCCGTTCCGGGCCGAATGGGAACCCATTCATCGGCCTTCTGCGCGGTTTCCGTGAAGTTCGGATCGACGACTACCAACCGGCAACCCTTCGACTGCGCTTCGATCAGGTCGCGGCTTTCCCAAAGACCCTGATTGGCGCCCAGGTTGTTCATGCCCCAAAGCATTACATACTTGGAATTGGCGAAGTCATGCATGGGGAACACGTGGCCGAAAAGCGTTAGGCACGCGGATCGCCGGTCCTGTTCACAGCCGGAAGTGTGGGCGTACATGTTGGGCGACCCGTAAAGGTCTTTCAGTAGATGATGATAGAATACCGTGTTCGGATCATGATGGCATGTCAGCGCGACCGCCTCCGGTCCCCATTCGTCGGCGATATTCTTGAGCTTGTCGGCGATAAATTGAAAAGCCTCATCCCAAGAAATCTGTTTGAACTCGCCGTGCTCACCCTTGGGATTGGTGCGAAGAAGCGGGTGGGTTAGGCGATCTGGATCCTGGCTGACGTACCAACTGGCCATGCCCTTGGCGCAGCGCGCACCAATATTGTTGGGCGATTCCGGATTGCCCTTCTGATAGACGATCCTACCATCGCGGACGAAGACTTCCGTTGGGCACTGCCAGGGACAGGTGTAGCAAAAACTCTTGATAACCTCCGCGCCTTTGATCTTGGCAAGCTGGGTCCCTAAATCCTTCGACATCTCATTCATAACGCGCCCTCCCGATCGGTTATGGCCGCCCATGTTTTTGCTGTTGATTACTTGACGACCCAGACAGCCTAGACCGGAGACGTTTTGACCGCAACTTGCGGAGGCCCGGGGGATGTGTCTTCGAGATAGGGGGGAACAGCCCACGCATGGGTGTTTCCCGTATCGGCAATCAGGCTTTCGGATAGCGCCGGGCGATAAGGCGGTATATTCCGCCGCCAATCAGCGCACCAACGATAGGCGCGACGATGTAGACCGTGAAGAAGCCATTGCGCGGCCCCGGAATGGCAATTTCCCCCCAACCGAGGAAGTAAGCCACTAAGCGAGGTCCAAAGTCTCGCGCCGGGTTGAGCCCCGCCTGAGTGAGCGGCGCCACCACGGAAATGATAGCAGCCACGCCCAAACCAATGATCACGGCGCCCATGGCAGACGGCGGCTTTGACGTGTTGCGGTCGTGCGTTACCGTGGCGACCAGAAAGGCCAGCATGGCCGTGCCCACCATCTCCGCGATGAAGGCGGACTGCGGCGTGATAATTCGCCACGCATCCTCTGCGGAGCCGAACACAGCCGGATTGGGAAAGTATTCGCCGAACATCATGGCGCTCAGCTCGCTGCCCGGGCCACCGCGCAAGAGGCCGTGCAAGCGCTCAAACTCAATGATGGCTTCGGAGAACATCCCATACAACACGATCGAAGCCGTCGCCGCGCCAGCAACCTGGGCCACCCAATAGGGAACGACCCGGCGTAAGGGAAACTTGTCGTAGACGGCGGCGACCACCGTGATCGCGGGGTTGCTATGCGCGCCTGACAGAGATGCGG